>JBGCFX010000059.1:0-4467 GCA_045110395.1 Polaribacter sp. | reverse complement strand
TCTGATGAAATGAAAACGCTCTTTGCAGATTTGCCAGAAGCGATTATCAACATTCAAGAAATTGTAGATAAAATTGAAATTTTTACACTAGCAAGAGACGTTTTATTACCTGCTTTTGATATTCCTGAGGAATTTATATCCGAAGAAGATAAAAAAGATGGAGGTAAACGTGGTGAAAATGATTTTCTAAAACACTTAACTTTTGTTGGCGCCAAAAAAAGATATGGAGAAATTACAGAATCCATAAAAGAACGTTTAGATTTTGAGCTTTCCGTAATTGAAAAAACAGGTTATCCTGGTTACTTCTTAATTGTAGAAGATTTTATTAGAGAAGCAAGAAATATGGATGTTTCTGTAGGTCCAGGTCGTGGTTCTGCAGCAGGTTCTGTAGTTGCGTATTGTTTATGGATTACCAATATAGATCCTATTAAATACGATTTACTTTTTGAGCGTTTCTTAAATCCAGAGCGTGTTTCAATGCCAGATATAGACATCGATTTTGATGATGAAGGTCGTGGAAGAGTGATGGATTATGTAATTGATAAATATGGTGCAAATCAAGTAGCGCAAATTATTACCTATGGAACAATGGCTGCAAAATCGTCTATTAGAGATACTGCCAGGGTTTTAGATTTACCACTTTTTGAAGCAGATAGAATTGCAAAATTAATTCCCAACATTAAACTAAAAAATATTTTTGGTTCGGATGCTAAAAGTAAAGGTAAAGTTGCTGGTTTACGTGCTGAGGAAAAGCAATTAGTAGAAGAATTGGTAAATATGTCTTATGGTAATGATTTAACATCAGAAACCATAAACAAAGCAACTATTTTAGAAGGTTCTGTAAGAAATACAGGAATTCACGCTTGTGGTGTAATTATTACACCTGGAGATATTACTAATTACGTTCCTGTTGCTTTGGCAAAGGATTCTGATATGTATGTAACTCAATTTGACAACTCTGTAGTAGAATCTGCAGGTTTGTTAAAAATGGATTTCTTGGGATTAAAAACGCTGACTTTAATTAAAGACACCGTAAAAATTGTAAAAGCAAAACACAACGTAGATTTAGACCCAGAAACGTTTCCTTTAGATGATGAAAAAACATACGAACTCTTCCAAAAAGGAGAAACTGTAGGTATTTTTCAATATGAATCTCCAGGAATGCAAAAACACATGCGCTCTTTAAAACCAACCGTTTTTGCAGATTTAATTGCCATGAATGCCTTGTACAGACCTGGACCAATGGAATATATTCCGAGTTTTATCAACAGAAAACACGGAACAGAAGATATTGAGTACGATTTACCTGCCATGGAAGAATATTTGGCAGAAACTTACGGAATTACAGTGTACCAAGAGCAAGTAATGTTACTTTCACAAAAATTGGCAGATTTTACAAAAGGTGAAGCTGATGTTTTAAGAAAAGCAATGGGTAAAAAGCAAATTGCGGTTTTAGATAAGATGAAACCAAAATTTGTGGAACAAGCTGCTGCAAATGGTCATGATGCTGATAAATTAGAAAAAATCTGGAAAGATTGGGAAGCCTTTGCAAGTTATGCTTTTAACAAATCGCATTCTACTTGTTATGCTTGGATTGCTTACCAAACTGCGTATTTAAAAGCTCATTATCCAGCAGAATATATGGCTTCTGTACTTTCTAATAATATGAAAGATATTAAAGCTGTTTCGTTTTTTATGGAAGAATGTAAACGAATGGGATTAGAAGTTTTAGGGCCAGATTTGAATGAATCTTTCTTAAAGTTTTCTGTAAATAATGATGGAGCAGTTAGATTTGGAATGGCAGCTGTAAAAGGTGTTGGAGCTTCTGCAGTAAGAGCTATTATCAAAGAAAGAAAAGAAAACGGAAATTATACTTCTATTTTCGATTTAGCAAAACGTGTAGATTTAAGAGCAGCTAATAAAAAATCTTTCGATAGTTTGATAAAAGCTGGTGCTTTTGATTCTTTTTCTGATACACACAGAGCACAATATTTTTCTACGGATGAATAAGGATTGACCTTTTTAGAACGTGCTATGAAATTTGGAAGCAAATTTCAAGAAAATGAAAATTCTGCACAAGTTTCTATGTTTGGTGAGGCTTCTACTGTGCAATTTCCTGAACCAGATATTCCTGAATGTGAAACTTGGGGAAATATGGAATTATTAAAACAAGAAAAAGAAGTCATTGGTATTTACATTTCTGCTCATCCTTTAGATGATTTTAAAAATGAATTAAAATTTTGTAACGCTTCTTTAAAACACTTTAAAGGAGATCTTACCAAATATGTAGGTATGAATATGGCTTTTGCATGTATTCTTTCTGATGTGCAACACAGAGTTTCTAAAGCTGGTAAAGGTTGGGCAATGTTTACTGTAGAAGATTATGGAGACACGCATGAATTCAGAATTTTTGGCGAAGATTATTTAAGAATGCAACATTTTTTAACCTTGAATTCTTTCTTATTTGTACGAACTACAATTCAAGCTGGTTGGACAAACAAAGAAACTGGAGTTGTTGGTGAGCCAAGACTAAAGTTTACAGAAATGAAGTTATTGCATGACATTATGGATGAACTCTGTAAAAAAGTAACCATTCAAATTCCGTTACAAGAAATAAATGCCAAAACAATTTTGAATTTAGAAACCATTCTAAAAAACAAACCTGGTAAGCAAGGATTGAATTTTACAGTTTGGGACGAAAAAGAAAAAATTGAAGTGAGTTTACCAAGTAGAAATACTAAAATTCATATTTCTAATGAGTTGTTATCTACTTTAGAAAGTCAGCAGATAAAATATAAATTGAATTAATAGTTAATTTTAAGGGTTTTTGAACCTAAGTTAAATACAAATTGATGGAAACAAATTCATTCAAAAAAATAGACAACTCATTAATTAATACAATGCAGAGATACAGTAAACCTGCATTAAGAATTTCATTAGCTATAATTTTTATTTGGTTTGGTCTTTTAAAACCATTAGGCCTTTCGCCTGCAGAAGGTTTATTAAAACAAACTGTTTCATGGTTGCCATTTGGTAAGCCAGATATTTGGCTAATTATTATTGGCTATTGGGAAGTTGTAATTGGTATTTTATTCTTGTTTAAAAAAACAGTGAGAATTGCTATTGCACTTTTGTTTTCGCAAATGATTGGTACTTTTATGCCTTTAATTTTTCTCCCAGAAATAACATTTCAAAACAATAATCCTTTGCTTTTAACTTTAGAAGGGCAATATATCATCAAAAATATTTTAATCATTTCTGCTGCTTTAGTTCTTGGTGGCGATTTATATAAGAGAAAATCAAACTAAATTTATAAACTAAATCCATTCTTAATAGTCAATAAATAAAAAGTTTGTTTTCTAAATATCAATTAAGCCTTATTTTTGCAGCTTATTTTAAATAATGAAACAAGAAAAAAATGGTGTTTGGAATAGTTGGAATGATAACATTTCCTACAATTACGAATCGCTTTATAAAATTACTACAGAACAAGAACTACGAGAAGTTGTAAAGAATTCAAAAAAAATTCGTGTTTTTGGCAACAAGCAATCTTCTGCAGATATTACCTCAGGTGTAGCTACTTTAGTAGACATTAAGACTTATAATAAAATTATATGTTTCAATGATAATGAACAGACAATTACTGTTCAATCTGGTTTAATTTTAGGAGAACTCTTAGAGGCTATTGAAAATAAAGGGTGGTGTATTCCTTGCTTACCAGACATTAATACAATTACAGTTGGTGGTGCTTTAGCAACAGGAACTCATGGTACAAGTGGACAGTTATTAAGTGAATATATTGCAAAATGTAGACTTATTTTGGCAGATGGTTCTGTAAAAGAAATTACCGAAAATGATGACTTAATAAATGCTGTTAGAGTTTCTTTAGGAGCTTTAGGAATATTATCGGAAATTACTTTTAAATGTGAACCTATTTATACTTTACACATAAAAGAAGGCCCTGAAAGTGATTCAGTTTGGCTACCAAAAATTAAAGAGCGTCTAAAAAAACACGATTTTTTAAGAATTTTATGGTTACCTCATACAGATAAAGGATATGTAATTACTGGCGATAAAATTGACCCAAATACAGAAATTAAAGAAAATTTAGGGCCTAAGTTTTTAAAACATCGAAGAAAAGCATCTAAAATATTATACAAATACACCCACGTTTTTCCTTGGTTTACAGCCATTGCAAATAAACTTTTATATAGAGGATTCTTCAGCTCTACCAAAGAACACAAAGGTTCTTTATACCAAGCAACTGTTACAAAATCTAGAGGTTCTACTTTAGAATTAGCAGAATGGACTATTGGTTTAGATGTATTTCCAAAAGTGTTTGAAGAGCTAAAAACGGAAATTAATAAATGGTCTAACAAATCGTTTATTCATATTCCTATGGATGTTCGTTTTGTGTACAAAGACAATTCTTGGTTAAGTTATGCTCACCAACAAGATGTTGTTACA
>JBGCFX010000058.1:0-8471 GCA_045110395.1 Polaribacter sp. | reverse complement strand
CATTTTGGTTTAGGTTTTTACTCAGCTTTTATGGTGGCAGAAAAAGTAGATTTAATTACAAAATCTTTTAAAGATGAGCCTGCTGCTCATTGGACTTGTGATGGTTCTCCTGAATATACATTAGTTGAACACGCCAAATCTGACAGAGGAACAGAAATCGTTTTACATATTGCAGAAGATTCTTTAGACTTTTTAAAAGAAGATAAAATTAGAGGTTTATTAAGCAAGTATAATCGTTTTAACCAAGTGCCAATTAAATTTGGGACTAAAAAGGTAAATGACCCAACTCACGAACCAAAAACGACAAAAGATAAAGACGGAAAAGAAACTACTGAACCTCACAGACAGATTGAAGTAGATGATATTATCAACAACACAAACCCTGCTTGGACAAAAGCGCCTGCAGATTTAAGTGATGAAGATTATACAAATTTCTACAGAGAATTGTATCCAATGCAATTTGAAGAATCTTTATTTCACATTCACTTAAACGTAGATTATCCTTTTAACTTAACAGGAATTTTATTTTTCCCAAAGTTGAGTACTTCTATGGATATGCAAAAAGATAAAATTCAATTGTATCAAAACCAAGTGTATGTAACTGATAATGTTGAAGGAATTGTACCAGACTTTTTACAAATGTTAAAAGGTGTGATTGATTCTCCAGACATTCCTTTAAATGTTTCTCGTTCTTATTTACAAGCTGATGGAGCTGTAAAAAAGATTTCTGGTTACATCACTAAAAAAGTAGCTGATAAATTATCTTCTTTATTCAAAAAAGATCGTCCAGATTTTGAGCAAAAATGGAATGATATTAAAGTAATTATTGAGTATGGAATGCTTTCTGAAGATAAATTCTTTGACAAAGCAAAGAAATTTGCATTGTATCCAACAGTTGCTGATACTTTTTTCACTTTTGATGAATTCATCGAAAAAACAAAAGATGCTCAAACTGATAAAGATGGAAATCACGTAGTTTTATATACATCAAACAAAGAAGCACAACACAGTTATATTGAAGCTGCAACTGCAAAAGGATATGAAGTTTTAGTATTAGATTCACCAATTATTTCGCATTTAATGCAGAAATTAGAAGGTGGTGATGCTAAAGTGAAATTTACAAGAGTTGATGCTGATTTTATTGATAATTTAATCAAAAAAGATGATGCAGCAATTTCTAAATTATCTGACGAAGAAAAAGAAACTTTAAAGCCAATTATTGAAGCTGCTGTGCCAAAAGAAACATATACAGTTCAATTAGAAGCTATGGATTCTACTGCTTCTCCGTTTTTAATTACTGTACCAGAATTTATGCGTAGAATGAAAGAAATGCAAGCTTCTGGAGGTGGTGGAATGATGGGAATGGGTAATTTCCCTGATATGTACAATTTGGTGGTAAACACAACCAGTCCATTAGTTTCTGAAATTTTGAATAATAAAGACGAAGCTGCACAAAAAGGTTTAATTTCTCAAGCTTTTGATTTAGCAAAATTATCTCAAAACCTTTTACATGGTGAAGAATTAACGAACTTTATCAAACGTAGTTACGAATTGATAAAGTAATAATTTTGTCATTCCTGTGAAAACAGGAATCTATAATAAACCAAAACCTCTTTGTGAATTACAAAGAGGTTTTTTATTTGACTTTATCAAAAAAATCAACTAAATTCGTTTAACTTGAGATATAATGAATTAAAAGTTATCTTATCATTATACAACATTCTGGAATCATGATTTTTATGAGGGATTTTATTATTGTTTTTGTTCTCGCTTTTACCTCTTGTAAAAATAATTCTGAAAATTCTAAATTAATATACTTCAATAATTCAGAAATCAATATTCCTTCATATTTAACTTTAGAATCATCAAGTTCTTGTAAAAATGAAATCAACTTAAAAGATGCAAAAGAAAACATCGTAATCAAATTAAAACTATGTGATTATGGACTTAAAAAAGGACGTCAATCATATCAACAATTGAAAAAGTTTTTCCAAGATGAATGCAACGTTTTAAAGGAAGAAATTCCTGAATCTATACTTGTAGATAAGAAGTCTTTAAATAATAAAAACTATTACAGTTTTACTCACGAATTTAAAATTGGTGAGAAATACCATAGTAATAATTACATCGCTTTCGAAAAATATTATATAACAATTAGATTTCAAAGTAAACTAAAAGAGAAAATACCTGAATTGAGACAAATAGTTGAAAAAATCAAAAAAAAGGATTTAACTAATTATATTGACAGAAATGAAGATAAAAAAAATTGTTATTATTGCACATCACCTTTGTTTTGGTAGAATATAAAACGTATTGCAAAAAGGTGAATATTTAATTGATAGTTTTTGACTTTTTACAAAAATCCTAACGAATTTCTTGTTCTGTAATTATTTACTAAATTAGTAACCTAAATCACACAATAAGTATTAAATAACAGAACTAAACGTACCTCCCAAAATTTATTAAAAAATATTTATGAATGAAAATATTTAGAAAAATTAGATTCGATTTATTAAAAAATAATAACTCTTCTGGAAAGTATTTAAAATACGCTATTGGAGAAATAGTATTGGTAGTTATCGGTATTTTAATTGCCTTACAGATTAATTTATGGAATGAAGATCGTAAAAATACTGATATTTTAACTGCAAATTTAGAAGGTGTTTTAAAAGAATTAAAAATAGATGCCAATAAAGTTAACGATCTAATTATCAATTATAAAGAAAACAACAAAAACAGAAAAAATTTCATAAATGTACCCAATTACGAAAAATTAAGTTTAGGAGTTTTAGAAGGCAGTCTAGAGAATTTCACCAAAGATTTAGATTTGCAATACAGTTATTTTAAAAAAATTCAAAATTCTGGTATTACCCAATTTGGCGATTATGAAAAAATTATGGAAGGTCTTATTGAATATTATGATAACACTTTGCCTTATTTAAATAAACTTACAGCAATTTATGATGACCAAGTTACAAAAGAAGACGAATTTTGGAGGTATGAACAAAATAGTTATGAATTTAATTTTTTAGATGGATTAAAATCATATCAAACAGATCAAGAAGCAAAAAGAAAATTAATTGAATTATTAAAAACACCAACTGCTAGAAACATTTTAAAAATAGATATGCGAAGAAATATTTTTATAATTAGTCGTTTATCTAAACTTAAACCAAAATTGAAAAATATGATTTTGAGTTTAGAAGAAATTCTTAGCAAAAATTAATTTCTATTTTTTACTTTACTAAATAAAAAGTAACTTTAACCTTTAAAAACGAACTTGTTACTCATTATCGTTTTTCTATACTCTAGTTTATAAATAGATTTGATAAAAATCTTAAAACATACTATTATGAAAACAATTAAAACATTTACTTTTAAAAAACAAACATTAATTTTGTTTGGGGTATTCTTATCTCTATTCTTTTTTTCTAATTCACTTACAGCTCAAGAAATTGCAATTAAGGGTGTTATTAAAGGAAAAACTTTAGAAAAAACAGAAGTTCTTAATGGCGCAAATATTTTTTTAAAAGGAACAAAAACAGGCACAAGTTCTAATAGAAAAGGAGAATTTACATTTCCACAAAAATTAAAAATTGGTGATATTTTAGAAGTTTCTTATTTAGGTTTTGTTACAAAAAGAATAAAAATTAGAAAAAACGCAACTTACCTAACAATTAACTTACAAGAAGATGACAATGAAATGTTAGGTGCTTTAAATAGCAATAAACGTTTTAAATCTAAAAGAACCAAACAATAAATTTAATGCAGAAAATTGGGCTTATTTTTTTCCTATTTTTCGTTAACTTTGGTTTTACGCAACAATCTGATTTTAAACATATCGATTTTAGAAAGGCAGATTATATTGCAAAAAACTTGAAAACTAAACGAATTTATGAACTTAATAAGCTCACTTTTAAACTTACCAATAATTTAGATACAGATGTAGAAAAATTAAGGGCAATCTATATTTGGATTTGCAATAATATTGCCAATGACTTTAGATTGTATTCTTTAAACAAACGTAAAAGAAAACGTTTTGCAGAAGATTCTATAAAACTACAAAACTGGAACTCTAAGTTTAAAAAAACACTATTTAAAAAACTACTCAAGAAAAAAAGAACCATTTGTACTGGCTATGCATACCTGTTAAAAGAAATGTGTAAAATTGTAGGTATAGAATCTAAAATGGTAAATGGGTTTGGTAGAACAAGTACTGTCGATTTTACCAAACTAAATATGCCAAACCATACTTGGAATGTCGTAAAACTAAATAACAAATGGTATTTGTGTGACCCAACTTGGTCTACAGGAATTTCTTTTCCTGAAGAAGGTAGGTTTCAATTTATTTATAATGATGGTTATTTTTTAACAGATCCTAATTTGTTTATTTTAAATCATTATCCAATAGAAAATCGATTTTCATTATTAGAAGATAAAACACCAAGTCTTAAAAATTATACAGAACTTCCTTTATTATATGGAGATGCTTTTACAGTGTTAGAGAAACACTTATCACCAAAAAAAATGCACCATATTATAAAACAAAATGATTCATTTAATTTTACATATCAACTAAAAAAAGAAATAGATCTTAACAAAATAAAATTTATTGTTGATATGGGTTCAACTGAAAAATCTACAAAACCAAAAGTTGATTTACAAAACAATATTTTAACCTTAAATCACACCTTCAAAAAAAGAGGTTTCTTTGACTTACATTTATATATAGAAAATAAGTTGATAGCTACTTATACATTTAAAGTTGAAAAATAATTATCACTTAAATTAGAATTCAAAATTGATAAAAGACAACTTTGTTAAAGATTCAGTATTAAAAATTAAAAATAAAACGTAATTTTAAAGTCTTAACTTAAAATTTGTATTTATGAAATGGAGAGGTAGTCGAAAAAGCACCAATGTAGATGATAGAAGAGGAATGTCTTCAGGAAGATCTTCTGGAGGTGGATTGAATGGTGGTTTAATAAAGCTGTTAATTCCTTTAGTATTAAAATTAGTTACTTCTAAAAAAGGATTAATTATTGTTGCTATTGTAATAGGTGTCATGTATTTTACTGGTAATAATCCTTTAAATTTTTTAACAGGTAATTCTAACAATCAAATACAAAACACCAATTATAAAGGATCTGCTAAAGAAAATGAATTAGCAGAATTTAGTAATAGGGTTTTAAAAAGCACAGAAGATGTTTGGAATAAAATAATACCTAATTATAAAGAACCTACTTTAGTACTTTTTACACAATCAGTTTCTTCTGCTTGTGGTTCTGCTTCTAGTGCAACTGGTCCTTTTTATTGTCCTGGAGATGATAAATTATATATAGATTTAAGCTTTTTTGAAGAAATGGCCAGAAAATTAAATGCTCCTGGAGATTTTGCTCAAGCCTATGTAATTGCACATGAAGTTGGGCATCATATACAAAACCTTACAGGAATTAATAGAAAAGTACAATCTCAAAGAGGAAGAATTAGCCAAAAAGAATACAATAAGCTTTCTGTAATGTTAGAACTACAAGCAGATTTTTATGCAGGTGTTTGGGCTTATCATGCTCAAAATATGGGATTAATTTTAGAAAGAGGAGATTTAGAAGAAGCTCTAAATGCTGCACATGCAATTGGTGACGATCGTTTACAAAAAAAATCTACAGGAAGAGTGGTGCCTGATTCTTTTACACATGGTACTTCTGCACAAAGAATGCGTTGGTTTAAAAAAGGTTTTGAAACTGGTGATGTAAATCAAGGTGATACTTTTAATGCAACTTCATTATAAAAAAACCGATTTCCTAAGAAATGATTTCGATAAGAAAAGCAAAAAAAGAGGATTTAGAAACCTTGGCAGCAGTTGGTAAAAAAGCATTTTATGTGCCTCATAAAGATGTTATTCCTACAGAAATTATGGCTTCTTATTTAAGCAATAGTTTTAGCGAAAAAACTTTACTTTCAGAAATTACAAATCCTAATTTTATATTTTATCTACTTTTTAAAGATGATATTTTAGCTGGTTTTTCTAAGATAATTATCAATACAAAAAACGAAAATATAAAAAAGAAAAACGTTACAAAAATGGAGCGTTTGTACTTATTAGAAGAGTTTTATGGTTTGGGTTTAGGTAACAAATTGTTTCATCATAATTTAAAATTGGCTAAAGAAAACAACCAAAAAGGGATTTGGTTATATGTTTGGATTAAAAATTACAGAGCTTTAGATTTCTATAAAAAAGCTGGTTTTAAAAAAATTGCAGATTATGATTTTCCTATATCTGATAAAGAAACCAGACTAAATGACGTATTATATTTAGAATTTTAATTCTTTTACTATCTTTGAGAAAACCAATCTCAAAATGAAAAAAGTACTTCTTTCTATTCTTTTCTTATCAACATTTATAAATGCACAAACCAATACAGAAGTGCACGTTTTTGATATCACCAAAAATGGTGAAAATTATATTTTAAAAAACGGAAAAAACATTTCTAACAATGTTGGTTATGATAGTCAACCTATTTTTTATGAAAATGAGCAGGTTATTTTTTCATCCTCTAGAAATGGAAATACAGATATTTTGTTTTATGATTTAAAAACGAATGAAAGACGTTTTATTTCTAGTACAGAAAATGGTGGAGAATATTCGCCACAAAGAATCCCGAATTCAAAAGACATTTCTGCTGTAAGACTAGATACTACTGGTTTACAACGTTTTTACAAATATGATTTTAAATCAGGAAAAAATAAAGAAATTGTTGCAGATTTAAAAGTAGCTTACCCAACTTGGTTTGATAAAAACACCTTAGTTTCTTCTGTAATTGTAAATGACAGTTTGCATTTAATTATTTCTGATTTAAAGAAGAAACAAAACACAACTGTTGCAAAAATGGTAGGTAGATCTGTACATAGAATTCCGAATTCTAACTTAATAAGTTTTATTAGTAAAGAGAATGAAAAATATTGGCTGTTAAAATCTTTAAACCCAATTACAAAAGAGATTAAAACGATTACCTCTTTGGGAAAAACAGAAGATATTACTTGGTTGCCTGATGCAACTTTGTTAATTTCTAGAGGTAATGGTATTTATCAATTTAATCCAGAAAAAAATAAATACCCGAGTTTGTTTTTTAGCTTTTCTGATGAAAATATTAATAATATTTCTAGAATTGCTGTAAATAAAAAAGGTTCTAAAATAGCAATTGTGGCAGAAGTTTCACCAAGATATTTGGCACAAGAACAGTTAGATGGCTATAATAATAGAAATATTAATGCTTTTTTAAAACCTTATGCTAAAAATGTAAAAGTATATAGTTACCCAAATACGTTAAGCTATGAAGGTTTAGAAACAATGCATAAAAATTATGCTTCATTTTTCGAAAACACGCCAGATTTACATTGTAAATTAATCAAAAGAATTGTTCATAAAGACAAAGTAATAGATCATGAGTTGGTAACTGCAAATGGCAGAACTTTTAAAGCGGTTGCTATTTATACAATGAAAAACGGCAAAATAGCCTCAGTAACTTTTCTTTAAAATAAAATGATATGAAATTCTTACATTCTAAAGATAGATTAGAAGCACTTTCTGATGGTGTTTTTGCGTTTGCAGCTACATTAATGGTCGTAAATATTGGTACAAATACCTCTATTACTTCATTTGAAGATGAACTACCTAACTTTATTAGTTTTGCAGTTAGTTTTTTTGTAATGATGGCTATTTGGAAAGTCCATTATAATTTTTTTAGAAGAACAAATCATATAGATAATTGGATTATTGCTTTAAATATGATTTTACTTTTTACAGTATTATTTTATATTTTTCCTGTTCGTTCTTTGTTAATTACTGGTTTTGGTGAAGAAAGAATTTCTATTGATGACTTTTCCAATATTTTTCAATTGTACAGTATTGGTTTTTCTTTGATTTTTTTGAGTGTCTTTTTAATGTATTTACGGGCTTATAAAAAAGACATAGAAAATACGAAAAACTTAAAATTACTGTTTTACGCTAGACATTTTTTTATTTTTATAATTGTTGGTATCGTTTCATTTTTATTGGCTAGACTTCAATTAGGTTTAAAATTTGGTGTTCCTGGTTTTGTATACGCTTTTTTAGGACCACTTTGTTATTTTCACTCTAAACAGTTTCATAAAAAGAACGATTTAGATTATTAATGATAACGTTTATTAAAATAATTTTTTAAATAAAAAACTTGCGCAATTACCATTAAACCAAAGAAAAACACAGAAAATAAAACAGTGTTAGAAATTTGTATAAACTCAAATAAATTAGGAATTTGAATTTTATCAAAAAAAGAAAAATCGATTTCTGATACATTTAAAAACCCTTTTTCAGAATTTTTAAATGGGATAAAAAACAAAGCTAAAATTGACAAAGCAATAACTAACCACCCTTTTTTAGAAATTAAAGCTTTGGGTTTAAATACATCTAAATTAGTTTCTAAAGCAATTTT
>JBGCFX010000057.1:0-10223 GCA_045110395.1 Polaribacter sp. | reverse complement strand
AAAAGGTGATAAAAACTTTGCACTAAGCATTATGTTAGGAATCGCTTTTGCTGCAAATGCTGGTGGAATTGCAACTGTTATTGGAACGCCACCAAATTCGGTTTTAATTGGTTTGTTGGAAAATCAATATAACATACAAATATCATTTTTAACTTGGATGAGTTTTGGATTGCCTTTTTCAATTTTAATGATAACTGCTGTTTATTTTGTACTCGTAAAATGGATGTTTCCTTGTAAAGGTATTTTGTTTTCATCATCAGCAAATTTAATTCATCAAGAAGTAGAAAAATTGGGCAAAATATCGAAAGAAGAAAAACGTGTTTTAACCATTTTTGCCATCACAGTTTTTCTATGGATTACAAGAACGATTATCAATTCTGTTTTTCCAAGTTTAAAATTGTCTGATACTATTATCAGTTTAATTGGTGCTGTTTCTTTGTTTGCAATTCCTATGAATTTTAAAAAAGGAAAATTTATTTTAGAATGGAATGATACTCAAAAATTAGCTTGGGGAATTTTAATTCTCTTTGGTGGAGGTTTAGCACTCGCAAAAGGAATGGCTTCTAGTGGTTTAGTTGCGCTAATTACAGATACAATATCTGCTGGAAACTTCAATATTCTATTTACAGTTTCATTACTAATTATCTTAATGTTATTTATGACAGAATTGATGAGTAATGTTGCTTTGGTAGCAGTTTTAGCACCTGTTGTTGCAGGAATTGCAATTGGATTGAACATTCCTATTCTCAATTTATTAATTCCTGTAACAATGGCAAGTAGTTGTGCTTTTATGCTGCCAATGGCAACTCCACCAAATGCAATTGTTTTTGCGAGTGGTTATGTAAAAGTGAATCAAATGGTAAAAGCAGGAATTATCTTAAACTTAATCGCTATTGGTTTATTGATTTTATATTATCAGTTTGTGATTCCTTTGTTTTTTTAACCCAACCAACCCTCTCTATCTAAACTTCTATATTGAATTGCTTCTGCAATATGGTCTGGTGAAATATCTTCAGTATTCGCCAAATCTGCAATCGTTCTAGAAACTTTTAAAATTCTGTCATAAGCTCTTGCAGAAAGGTTTAGTTTCTCCATAGCTGTTTTTAATAGCGATAAACTTTCTGGAGATAATTTACAAAATTTACGAATCTGCTTTACATTCATTTGTGCATTATAGTGCACGTTTTCAAATTCCTCAAAACGCTCAGATTGTATTTCTCTTGAAGCAGTAACTCGTTTTCTAATTTCTACGGATGATTCTCCTTTTCGTTCTTCAGATAATTTTTCAAAAGGGACAGGAGTTACTTCTATATGAATGTCAATTCTATCTAAAAGAGGTCCAGAAATTTTACTTAAATAACGTTGCATTTCTTGTGGTGATGAAGTCATTGGAGAGTTTGGATCATTAAAGAAACCACTAGGACTTGGATTCATACTTGCAACCAACATAAAACTACAAGGATAAGTAACTGTAAATTTTGCGCGAGAAATTGTAACATCTCTATCTTCTAATGGTTGACGCATTACTTCTAAAACATCTCTTTTAAATTCTGGTAATTCATCTAAAAATAAAACTCCATTATGTGATAAAGAAATTTCTCCTGGTTTTGGGTATTGTCCACCTCCTACAAGTGCAACATTAGAAATTGTATGATGAGGACTTCTAAAAGGACGTTGATATAATAATCCTTCATTTTTAGTTTTACCAACCACAGAATGTATTTTTGTGGTTTCTAAAGCTTCGTGCAATGTCATTGGTGGTAAAATACTTGGTAACCTTTTGGCTAACATTGTTTTTCCAGATCCTGGAGGACCAATCAAAATGATATTATGACCACCAGCAGCTGCAATTTCCATACAACGTTTTATAGACTCTTGACCTTTTACATCAGAAAAATCGAATTCAGGGAAATCAATGTTTTTATAAAATTCTGCTCTTGTATCTACAATTGTGGGTTTAATTTTTTGATCATTATTAAAATGATTGATAACTTCCAAAATATTTTCGACACCTAAAACTTCTAGATTGTCTACAATTGCTGCTTCTTTTGCATTTTCTTTAGGCAGAATTAAATATTTGAAACCTTCTTCTCTCGCTTTTATGGCAATTGGCAAAGCACCTCTTATAGGTTGCAAACTTCCATCTAAAGAAAGCTCTCCCATAATAATATACTCATTTATATACTCTGATTTTATTTGATCGGAAGCTGCTAAAATACCAACAGCCAAAGTTAAATCATAAGCAGCACCTTCTTTTCGAATATCTGCAGGTGCCATATTTATGATAATTTTCTTTCCTGGAAGTTTATAAGAATTATTGTTTAAAGCAGCAGAAATTCTATACGAACTTTCACTAACTGCTTTATCAGGTAGACCTACTAAGTGATAGCCAACTCCTTTATCAATATTAACTTCAACAGTAATTGTGGTGGCTTCTATACCAAAAACAGCAGAACCGTAAACTTTAACGAGCATTGTTTTTTTCTTTAAAGATAAAGAAAATTAATTAAGATTAGGTTGTCTAAAATTACAGATATTCCATCTTGTTAAATCATGTTTTTGTAAAAACCCTTTTAAAAGGTTTTCATCTCGATAACTTTTATAATCGTCGTAAATAAATGAAGTAGGTTTTATACTTAAATTAGTGTCAGTAATTAAAAACTGATTACTATCTATATCTTCAAAAGAAACTGTGGTAAATCTATACCTATTTTTAAAATTCAAATTTCTATTAATTGAAGAATAAGAAGGAGTTTCATCAACCTTAATTTTAAAAGAGGCTGTATATATACTAACAGGCAAAAGATTATTGTTGGTAGTTTTTTGTTGCGAAAAACAAAAACTACAAAAAAATAAAGTAAAAAATAAAATCGAATATTTTTTCATATTAATTTATAAAATTACAAAAAAATAGTTGAAAACTAAATTTTAAGCAGAATTTCTATTCAAAGTATCATCTTGTAATAGCTCCTAATTCCTTTATCCGTATTTATCTCCACTCTAATTTTGGTGGCTATTATCACAAAACAAAAGCCTCAACTTTTTACTGTATACTTTATTATTATAAAAAAAATAAACACAAATTTAAAAGATATTTACAAGTAGTATTTATGGTATTAATAATCAGGTATTTATACTTATAAGATTCTGTGTTTTTGTTTGTAGGTTTATTAAATTAAAATCAACCTAAAAAACATACCATGAAAAATTCAGTCAACTTTTTTCTAAATGGAAAGCCAATTACAATAGAAAATCCATCTCCAGATTTATTATTAATAGATTATTTAAGGTCCCCAGAAATAGCTCTTTCTGGCCCAAAAAAACCTTGTGGACAAGGTGGTTGTGGTGGCTGTACAGTTATACTTTCTAAATGGAATGATAAGGATAAAAAACCAGAGCATTTGGCAATTAATTCTTGCTTACGACCAGTTTGTGCTCTTGGTGGACTTTCTGTAACAACAGTTGAAGGAACTGGAGCTGCTCGTAAACCAGATGCAGATCATTTACTACACAGACACAGTTCTTCTAGATATAAAGCTAGCAGTTTAGAAGACTTTTCACCAGTTTTAGAACAAGCACAAAAAGAAGCTGATACTAAAAGAGAAGAAGTTTTATCTTCTATAAATAAATATAATAAGAATAAAAAAAGTACAACTGATATTAAATTAGTTGATGAAGTTTCTGAGCATCCATCAGAAAACTCTCATACAGGAATGAACCCAGTAGCTCATAGACTAGCCATAAATAATGGAAGCCAATGTGGATATTGTAGTGTTGGTTTTGTAATGAATATGTCAGAATTTATTACCAACAACCCAAAAGCAACAAAGAAAGAGATAGAACAAGCTTTTGATGGTAATTTATGTAGATGTACTGGGTATAGATCTATTCTTACAGGAATGAAAACCTTTGCTTCAGATTGGTCTAAAAAAGATGAAAAGGAGAGAATGAAATGTAAAGAAGATACAACTAGTTTAGCACAATTACCTTCTAATGTTGCTATTCCTTTTTCTAAAAAAGCTCAACTTCCTGCTTCAGGAGTTACAACTTCTCGTTGGTTAACTCCTAAAAATTTATCTGAATTAGCACATATTTTAGAAACTAAAAAAACCACAAGGTTTGTGCATGGAAATACTTCTTTTGGTGTTTATAAAAAAGAATATCTAGCCTCTACAATTCACGTAGATATTAGAATGATTCCAGAATTAAATTCAAAAAGTGAGCTTAAAGAAAACAACTTAAAACTACCAGCAACTATTACCTATAGTGAGCTTTTAGAATTGCTTCCAAAAACAATGAAGAAATTAAAAATTAGCTATAAAGAAGCAAGCGAATTCGGAATTTCTATTCTTGGGGCTTTAGATTATATGGCTAGAAGAACTGCTGGTAGAATTGTAAGAAATGCTGCAACTATTGGAGGTAATACAATGTTAGTTTTAAAACACATTTCTAAAGGTTCTGGAGATCCTTTTCCTTCAGATCTTTTTACAGCTTTATATGCTGCTAATGCAAAAATTTCCTATTATCATTTTGACAAAGGAACTTATAAAAAAGAAACAAAAACAGCTCAAGAATTAACCAAAGCTGTTATAAAAGATGTTTCTTTAGCTGATAAGATATTGCTATGTTCTTACGATGTTCCTTTAAGTACAAAAGATGAAGTTGTTTTGGCTCAAAAAGTTGCACTTCGTGAAGTAAATTCTCATAGTATTGTAAATACCACCACTCATTTTACCATAAATGATCATTTAGAAATTACAGCAGCTACAATAGTTTTTGGAGGTTTAGCTGCTTATCCTTGGAGAGCTGTAAAAACAGAAAAAGCAATTATAGGCAAGAAATTAAATTTAGAAGACGCAGCTGAATTATCAAAAATATTAGGAAATGAAGTTTTAAAAGAACTTAAAAATTCTGAAAATAGAATGCTAGAAGTGCCTGATGAAGGTTTTACAGATAATTACAAAAAACAATTAGCCATTTCTTTCTTATACAAAGCAATTGTAAATGCATTAAAGGTTAAAGGAGTTTCTTTACCAGAAAATATTGAATCTTTAAGTAAAATTCAATGGGGAAATTGGCAAGTTACAAACGGAATTCAAGAATACGCAAAGCAACCTTATAAAGCGCCTGTTGCGCAACCTTATATAAAGGTAACTGCAATGTATCAAACTTCTGGGCAAACTCATTACACTCATGAACTTGCTGTACCTCCTACTGCTTTGAATGGAGCTTTTGTACAAAGTAAAAGTGCACTTAAAAATTATCATTTTATAATTCCTGGTGATAAAAAAAGAGCTTCTACAGAAGATTTAAGAGTATTTTTAAAAGAACGTTTTCCAGAATTTACAGATTTAATCACTTATAAAAATATTAAAAATGGAGGTGTAAATTACCAAGGAATGGGATTAGATCAACCTTTATTTGCTGATAAATTGATTAGTTATGTTGGTCAATCTATAGCAATGATTCTTTCTCCTAATGAACAAGATGCAATAAAAATTGCTACATACGTTTCTACAAATTGTATTGCATATTCTAGTGCTGGTAATCTATGGAAAGGAAAATGGTCTGAACCTATTATAGATTTATTGGATGCCATAAAAAAAGGAAGTATTTTTCCTGATGCACCAGAAAAAGTACCTTTTGTTTCTCATATTTGGCGAGTTACAAGACCTGGAAGTCAATTTGATTGGGTTTCTGGCTATAAAGAAGATGCTAATTCGCCTAAAAAATTAAGAAGAGAATTAGAAATTGGTGTCAAAACTACAAAAGTTGACAGTATTGATTGTACAGTAGTTGCTTCTTCTCAACTTTGTGGAGGTCAAGTCCATTTTTATATGGAACCACAAGGTTGTATTGCAACACCTTTAGATGAAGGAAGAATTAAGATTCAGCCCTCTGTTCAAAGTCCTGCTGCAATGCATGATACAGTTTCTATGGCATTAGGGTTACAGCATCATCAAGTAGAAGTAAATGTACCTATTGTTGGTGGTGGTTTTGGAGGAAAAACAGAACAAACTCGATTTATTGCTGGACCAACTGCAGTAGCTGCAAAAGCAACTAAAAAAACTATACGTCTTGCAGTTCCTAGAGATGAAGATACTGCTATGATTGGAAAACGCCATGCATATTATGGTGAATATGAAATTGCAGTAGATAAAGGAAAAGAAAACCCTAAAAATAAAGGAATTTTAAAAGGATTTCAATTAAAAATGTGGGGAGATGGAGGTGCTTTTTATGATTGTTCTTTTATAGTTTCTAACTGTATTCAATTACGTACAGATAACGCTTACAACATTCCAAATTTTGAAAGTCAGATAGATGTTTGTAGAACTAACAAAGCACCAAATACAGCTATGAGAGCTTTTGGTGATGTACAAGGTAAAAATATAGTAGAAAGTGCTATAGAAGATGCTGCCATTTCTCTAAATATGAGACCTATAGATTTAAGAGAGAAAAATTTATATAGAAGAGGAGATGTGACTCCTTTTGGACAAGCACTTTCTTATTGCTATATGAGACAAGTTTGGGATTATGCAAAGAAGAAGTCTAATTATGAAGAAAAATATAATGATGTTGAAGAATTTAATAGTAAAAATAAATGGCGAAAAAGAGGTATTTCTTTAATTCCTGTAAAATATGGTTCTGGATATAATTTACTTTTATTAGAACAAGCAGCTGCTGTAGTAGTTGTAAATCCTAAAGATGGTACTGTAATTGTACATCAAGGAGGTGTAGAAATTGGCCAAGGTTTAGCAACACAAGCACAACAAGTTGCAGCCTATGTTTTGGGAATTCCTATGGAAATGATTTATATAGGAAACGCAAATACAACCATTATTCCAAATCCAACAAGTACAGGTGGTTCTACAGGAACACCTTATGCATGTGAGGCTGTAAAACAAACTGCTGAACAAATGCGCTCTAGAATGATGGAGTTTGGCTACAAATATTTAAAAGATAATGGAGAGCAAACTTGTATTGATTTAGGAATAGATTTCTGGAATTATGGAACTGGAGAAGGCAAAGGTTGGGCAACTAAAGTACCTGTTCAAGGAAAGAAGAAAAAGTTTATGATTTGGCAAAACTTAACGGATTTAGCTTCTTCTGAACGTGTAAATCTAATTGCAACATTTAATGCAAAAATAAAAGGAGGTGAAGTTCAAGTTCCTGTAATGACTTTTAAAGACGAAAAAAATCAACCAAACATACCAGGAATAAATCGTATAAAAAATGCAAAACTTGGAGGAGGTGTAGATTCTTTTGTTGGTTTTACCTATTCTGCTGCTTGTGCAGTTACTGAGGTAGATATTCTTACTGGAGAAGTTAAAATTTTAAGTGCAGATATTATTTATGATATGGGCTTTAGTATGAACCCAGCAATAGATATTGGTCAAGTAGAAGGAGCTTTTATACAAGGTGTTGGGTATTTAATGACAGAAAAATTGGTATCAGAAACCCAAGGAAAAAATATAGGAAGATTAAACACAACCAATACTTGGCGATATAAAATTCCTGCAATTACCACAATTCCATTAGAAATGAACACCTATCTTTTTCCTAGAAATGATGAATCTGTTCAAAATATTCCAAAAGATTCTAATCTTATTTTTTCTGCTAAAGAAGTAGGAGAACCTCCTTTAGTGCTAGCAAATAGCGTGTTTTTTGCAATAAAGGCAGCTATAAGAGCATCTAGAGTAGAAAGAAATTTAGATCCACTTTTTCGTTTAGATGCTCCTGCTACTGTGCAAGAAGTACAAAGAGCTTGCCAAGTTAGAGAAATAGATTTAGCAAAAATAAGCAACCAAAAATAATTTAATCAACTAAAACTTAACTATTATGAAACCTTTAAAATTATTATTTATCGCAATTATACTGGTTTTTGCCTCGTGCAAAAAAAAGTCTGTAACAATTACTATTTATGAAAAAATAGAAATTATACCTGATGAATTAGCAAGTGTAACAAACGAAACTAACGGATTTCCAGATTTTGGCTATATGGTTAGTGCAGAAGAATATAGAGCAAAATATGCAGATGAACCTATATTTAGATTAAAAGCAGATTTCCCAATCCATAAACCTAAAGAATTACCAGAATTTTTAAATATCGATTTTAAAAAAGAACCTTTAAAATACATAGAAGCAGTAAAAGATTATGCTTTTGATGGTAATTTACCAACTTGGGACCCTTATAAAAACAATGTTAGAGAATGGTATCATATTCCTTGGTTACACCCAAGTGCAGAAGGTAAAGATGCTTACCCTCCTAATGGAGGAACTGAAGGTTTTCATGGACTTATAAAAGAAGCTCCTGTTGGTCCATATCAACTAGGTCCAGATTTAAAAGGAGTAGAAGGTAATTACTCTGTATATGCAATTACTTTAATTAATGATATGGCTGGATATGCAATGGGTAGAATGTGGAAAGACCCAAATAATCCTGATTTAAAAGCATTAGATAAACGTTTTAAAGATGGTGGTTTTCCTGTAGGTACAGTTTTTGCCAAATTACTATTTACAGATGCTCCTAAAGGTACAGACAAAGTTGCATATTTAGAAAATCCTTTGGCTTGGACAGCTTTTATTACCGAAAATTTTACGGACTCATCTAAAAGAATCGTTTCTAAAGTTAATTTATTACAAATGGATATTTCTGTAAGAGATGAAAGAGCCAATAGAACAGATAAAAACCCAGAAGGAACTGGTTGGGTTTTTGGTACATTTTGTTACAATGGTCAATTAAACAAAGCAAATAAATTTATGAACCTTGTTCCTGTTGGTTTAATGTGGGGTAATGATCCAGAAAATAAGATTAACAAAACCACACCTTTTCCTCCAGTAAAAACAGAAGTAAATAAAAATTTAAAAGAAACCGTAATTTTTGAAAGTCCAAATTTACCTCCACAACATTTAGGGTGGAATGGACGTTTAAACGGTCCTGCAGATTTAAATACAAATTCTTGTATTTCATGTCATAATGCAGCACAATACCCACCAATAACAAGCTTAGTTCCTCCAACCTCTGTTCCTGATGGAGGCATAAAACCACCAACTGCAGGAGGTACAGAAGAATGGATGAAATGGTTTCAAAATTTAGATTGTGGTACGTCTATGAATGATGAAGCTTATTCTACAGATTTCTCATTTCAAGTTGCTATTGCATTAGAAAACTTCTTTACAGCTAGAAATGTTACACTTAAAGGAAATTGGGCAAATGAATATAAAGCAGTTAAAATACCAATTGCAAGAGGAGATACATCAGAAGATTAAAAAAATCAAATCATAAAAATTAATTATTATGAATCAATATTTAAAACCAAATGAGAAAGTATTACAAGATAAAATCGATCATATTGTAGTGCTAATGTTAGAAAATAGATCTTTTGATAATCTTTTAGGATGGCTTTATGATGAAGAAAAACCTCCTTATAATCAAAATTATGAAGGGTTAACCAAAGATTTGTGGAATCCACTAAATAATATAGATGCAGATGGAATTCCATTTATAGAAAAAGTTCCAATTCAAAAAAATGGTGAATACAAAGAAAAGTACGGAAAAGAAGTTCCAAATCCAGAAGATTTTACATTGCCAAGTCCAGATCCTGGAGAAGGTTTTAAAGACACAAACCATCAATTATTTTCTAAATATAATGTAGCTCAAATTTATTCGCCACCAGCTATAAATCAAGGTTTTGTGCAAAATTATCATAATGCAATGTTATATGGTGCTTTTAGTTTTGGTGATGACCCTACAAATCCAAGAGATATTATGAAATGTTATACTCCAGCACAAACTCCAGTTTTAAGTGAGTTAGCAAGAAGTTTTGCAGTTTTAGATCATTACCATTGCTCTGTCCCAAGTCAAACTATACCAAATAGAGACTTTGTTCACGCTGCAACATCTACTGGTCATGTAAACAATGGACCAATTGCAAATTGCGATGCTAAAACTATTTTCAATCAAATTCAAGAAGCAATTGATGGAGGTAGAAAAGATTTAAGTTGGGGTATTTTTGGAAACAACGACTTTTCAGGAAAATCTAAAGACAAAGATGGAAAAGTAGGTAAAGATCATTTTTCTTTAACAAGATTAATTATGACAGAGCTTCACCCTTCAAAATTTAATAATAATTTTGGAACTCTTTCAGATTTTGAATCAAAATGTAAATCTGGTAATTTGCCTAGTTACTCTTTTTTAGAACCCAATTATGGTGGTGAAAATC
>JBGCFX010000056.1:0-8057 GCA_045110395.1 Polaribacter sp. | reverse complement strand
TAAACTTCCGCTGATAAATGTTCTTAAATCATCATTTGCTTTTTGTAAATCTTCATTTCTTAAATACATCATGTGTCCACTTCTGTATCCTTTAAAAAAGAACCGATCTTTCATTTTTCCACTTGGGTCTGTTTTCCACATGGTATATTTTGCGCCAAAATAAGTAGTTGCTCCATCATAATAACCAGATTGGACTAATACTTTTAAATATGGGTTTTGAGCCATTGCTTGTCGTAAACCTTCTCTTACATTATTATTTCTATTATCCCATGGAGAAACTGAACCAAAAACATTGTATTTTACATCTGTTTTAAAATTCAACTCTTCTCTTATATAGTAGTTAATAGCTGGCGTAAAAGAGTGTAGCCAAGAAGTAAGTTCTGAGTTAAAATCTGGTCTTATACCAATTTCACGCTTATCTATACCTAAGTATCTCGAATCTAATCTACCAATGGTTTTCCCAGTTTTGTTGCGCAAAAGCTCTTTCCAAAAAAAACTAGGAGAGACTTCTAAATTATTTTGTAAAATTACTTTTTTACTTAAACCTGAAAAATTAGAAAATTTTTCGGCAATTATATTTTTCTGGCTTTTATCAATAAAACCACCTTTTGCAATTGCAGGTAGTAGAAAATTAATAGCAAAATCTTCAGATTTTGGCAAAATTTCCAATAAATCTTGTTTTTGAAGTTCTTCTGGCAACATTTTATGATACCAAGCAGCAGCTGTATAATAAGGTAAATTAATAGCATAATCTACAGAACTTTCTGTTCTTAAAACTTTATAATCTGCAGGAGAAACCATTATTACTCCATTCAAATACATCCATTGTCGGTTTTGTAACTCTGCTGCTAAACCCATAACTCTTGTGCCTCCATAACTTTCTCCTATAATATATTTAGGAGATTGCCAACGATTATTTCTTGTGATAAACGTATTTAACCAACTTGCTAAATATTTTACATCTGCATTTATTCCGAAGAAAAGAGATTTGTCTACTTTTTTTCCTTTAGCAACAATTGGTCTAGAATACCCTGTATTTACAGGATTCACATATACAATATCTGCAACATCTAAAATCGAATTTGGGTTGTCTTTTACTCCATAAGGTTGAATAGGAAAACCTTCATCATCAATTTTTAAAACTTTAGGACCTGTGTATGCAATGTGCATCCAAACAGAAGCAGAACCTGGACCACCATTAAAAGACATAATTATAGGTCTTTTAGCAGTATTTTTAACATCAGTTCTTTTATAATACGTGTAATATAAAGAAGCTATGATTTGTCCATTATCATCCCAAACAGGCTGAAAACCTGTTGTGGCTTGGTAGTTTACAGTTTTTCCTTTTATTTTTACAGAATTATTTGTTACTACTATTGTGTCTAAAGGAATTCTTGCGTCTTGACTCCAAATTGAAGTCGAAATAAATAGAAATAGAATTGCGATTATAGGTTTCATTTTTATAAAATTAGACCTCTAAATTATTATAAAAAAAGCAATTTAAAAACACTTGTTAACTTCTAATTAAAACTTTTCGAAAACTCCTAATCCAAATAGCGCAAAATCATATTTTACAGGATCGCTTTTGTCCAGTTTTCTTAAGTTTTTGTCTAATTCAGATAACGCTTTCCAATCGTTTTGTTTTCTTAACAATAGTTTTAGTTTTCTGGCTACATTTCCTGAATGCACATCTAAAGGACAAGATAAGTTTGCAGGATTGTGTGTTTGCCAAATACCAAAATCTACACCAGCATTGTCGTTTCTAACCATCCACCTTAAAAACATATTTATACGTTTTGCAGCCGAATTTTTTAAAGGATCTGAAACGTGTTTTTGTGTTCTTTGTTGATGCTCAACTTCAAAAAAACATTTTTTAAATTGATGAATTGCTGTTTGATAATTTTTGGTGTTATCTTTAATTAATAACGTGTTTTCTAAACCTTGGTGATTTTTGTAAATATGCTGTAATGATTTTATAAATTGTTGTAAATCAATATAATTAAAGGTTCTATGTACAAAATTCTCTAATGATTTTAAATCTTTTTGTTGATGGTTTATTACAAAATCGTGTGGAGAATTGTCTAGCAATTCCATCATTTTATGAGAATTTTTAATAATCATTTTACGATTTCCCCAAGAAATGGTAGCAGTTAAAAAACCAGCAATTTCTATATCTTCTTTTTTAGAAAATAAATGAGGAATTTGAATAGGATCTGACTCAATAAATTTTGGATTGTTATAGAGAATTACTTTTTCGCCTAAAAATTCTTTGAGTTCAGTTTTTGTCAAAATCTATTATAATTTAATTCCAAATTTAAAGCCTAAAGAAAGGTTTAGTGCAGGTTTTTTAAAAGAATCTTGGAAATCTGAAATACTAAAAGATAGATCATCTTCATCATAAATAGTGTGAATTGCGTCATCGAACTCTAACTCTATATCTTCAAATTTTTTAATTCTTAAACCAAAACCCCCATAAAAATCAACATAAAATCTATTACCAATAGGAATTAAAAAGCCATGCTTTAAATTAATAATTGTTACGTTTTTTCTAGTAGCAAAATCGTCTCTAATATTATTTCTTTTGTTAGAATTGTTTTTAAGCCCATATTCTAATTTATCATTATACTGACTATTTATTTGCCTGAATTCTATTGCTAAATATTCGTTTATATGTACATTTTTTCTGTAGTTAATTTTATTATACCACTTTGCTTGTAATCTATAATTTATAGCTTTTTCTTCTAAAATAATAACATTGTTTCTTTTGTCAAAATTGTCTGCTATTTTAACCCCATATTCTACACTTAAACTAAAATTATCTTTTGGGAAATATTCTATACCAATGGTTGCCATTGGTATTGAGAAGAAATCTATTGCCTGTAGAGGTGAAGTATATAGCAAAAAGGTGTTTTTAGGCATTATTGCTACTTTTTTATCACTTAAAACTATTTGTTTTTTAATAGTATCTGTAGCAAAATGAAAATTTTTATTATATGTAAATCGTCTATTATTTGTAAAATCAAGAAAGATTCCAAGACCATAATTGGTAACGAAATTTAAGTAAAAATTCCTGGAAAGTTTGCTGCTAAAATAAAATTCCTGTTTTAAAGTATCTTTTAAAACCGAAATTTTTAAAGGTTCTTTTGAACGAATTGGTTTTATTTTAGTTTGTTCTTTGTTTATAGAAATTGTATCGTTATTATAAATAATTCTACTTTCTTTATCAGCAGAAATTTTTACGGTAGTTCTATTTCCATTTAAGATAGATGCACAAGAATTAAGCGTTAGTATTATAAGTATGAAAATTCCTGTTTTTTTCATCAATATTAAATGATTTTACCATCTTTCATCGTCAATTTTCTATCTGCCATATTTGCCAATTCTTCATTATGAGTAACTAAAACAAAGGTTTGACCAAACTCATCTCGTAATTTAAAAAATAGCTCATGTAGGTTTTTTGTAGATTCGCTATCTAAATTTCCACTTGGTTCATCTGCTAAAATAACAGAAGGATTGTTAATTAAGGCTCTAGCTACAGCAACTCTCTGTTGTTCTCCTCCAGAAAGTTCATTGGGTTTATGATGTATTCTATGAGATAAACCTAAAAATTCAAGTAATTCTTTTGCTTTGGTTTCTGTTTCTTTTTTTTCTTTTTTTCCAATAAAAGCAGGGATACAAACGTTTTCTAAGGCTGTAAATTCTGGTAATAATTGATGAAATTGAAATATAAAACCAATATGATTGTTTCTAAAAGAAGATAATTCTTTATCTGAAAGGTTTTTTAAGGATTTTGAATTTATAGAGAGCTCAAAATCTTGTGCTGTTAAAGGTTTGTCTAAAGTACCTAAAATTTGTAATAATGTTGTTTTTCCTGCACCTGAAGGACCGACAATAGCGACAATCTCTCCTTTTTTAATATGTAAATCTACACCCTTTAAAACTTCTACATCACCATAATATTTATGGATATTTTTTGTAATTATCATACCAATTTTATCTTAGCACTAAAGTATAAAAAAACAGATACACTTAACAAAGTATACCTGTTTTTCTTCTAGTAATTGGGGAGATAAAATTTTAAAATATATTTTTCAGCTTGTTGTAATCTATAAAATAAACAAATCTTACAGAAAATGTGTGTCTTTGAGATTGATCGAATAAATTTTCTAAATTATCTGAAAAACTCAGGTTAGAATTGGTATCAGAATTAAAAATTGAATTCCTATAAAAAGCAATTAACTGACTTCCAGGTGCAAATTGCCAGATGTAGTTTAAATCTAAATTCCAGCTATTAAAGTTTACATCATTTCCTGTATAAGTTGTATTTGGGTCTAAGCCTCCTGTAGAATTTAAGTTTGCATAACTATTGTATTTTACAGCTTCCCAATAGTGTCTAAAACTTAATGAAAGTGAAGAATTTGTGCTAAAACTATATTTACCAGAAATTGTATTTGTATAGTTTTTTCGATCTCTAAAACCGAAAATAATATCATTATTCGCTTCAGCTACATAACCTTGATCATCATTTGTTTTATTAAAATTTAATCTATAACGCAAAGAAAATTGATTACTGAATCTTTGACGCAAGCCCAAGCCAAATCCATAACCTTCTTTTAAGTTTTTGGTGTAGCCTGTATAATAAACACTTCCTTGAAGTTCAAATTTCTTTTGTGAGTTGGTTTCAAACCAAGTATTTACATTCATTCTTTGAGGTTGCAAAAAGTAAATACCACTTGTTGTACCTTTTCTTGGTTCAAAAAAATCCTTATTTTCTGTACCATAATTTAAATTACCTCCAAAAGAAAATCGTTCTCTTGTTTGTGCACTTCCACCTATTCCTGCATTATATCCAGTATAAACCCCAGAAAAATGTTGAAAATTTGCATTATGATAAGAATTAACCCAAATTCTATTAAAATTTTTGGTGGGTTGTACTGTTCTCCAGCCCAAATTACCATAAATGGTTTGCTGGTCGTTTGAAAATAAAATACCTAAATCATTAGGATTAAAATCTTTATTTTCAAAATTATAGCCTAATTCCCAAAACCAGTTTCCAGAATTATAACCAAAACTGTTATCAAACGTATATCCTGTATTTGGGTTGTTTACATCATCAGAAATGCTACTCATTCTTACAGAACCATCTGCATTGTATTTGCTGTCTTTTGTTTCTATATGCCAATCTAAAGCAGTTACATTTGCGTCTCTAAAACGTCCATCTCTTGTAACATTTGTATTAATTAAAGAAACACTTGAATTTTGATTAAACTGTTGGTCTAACACCAAAATGTTATAATTTGTAAACGGACTTGTAACTTCTGTTCTTACAGCACCTGTATTTTTATTTTTGATGGTAGCTTCGGTTTTTTGAGTTATCGCATTAAAAAAACCAATCCCTAAACCTTTTTTTGTTCTACCTGAAACTTTTACAGCATTTAGCATGGTTACTTTAGTTGGCGAGTCTGTAATTTCCTCATCTGCAGAAAGTGTGCTAGAAACATTAAATTGATCTATTGGTTCTGCTCCAATCCTTCTTGAATAAAATAAATTAGCAATATTAAAAAGTTCTGTACCTTCTGTAAAAAATTGCCTTTGTTCTCTAAATTGTTGTTCAAAAGGCCCTAAATTTAAGACAATATCATCAAAACCAACTTGGCTAAAATCAGGTATTAAAGTGGCATCTAATGTAAAGTTTTCTGTCAAACCATATTTAATGTCCATACCAACACTCCAATCGAAATCAGTTTTTCCTTCAAAAGTATTTGTAATAGCTGATGCATAAGGATATAAGTTTAACCTTGTAGAAGGTTTAATATCCCTAAAATCGGTGATTAAACCATCATATTGTGTCCATCTTCCAACAGCATTATCTACATGCGTCCAAGTATGTTGCTCATTTAATTTTTCTAATCTTCTATGAAAATTAAAACCCCAAGATTGCACAGGTTGATTCGCAAAACGCAAAGCTCTGTAGGGTATTTTCATTTCTACATTCCAACCTTTATCATCAGTAGAAACTGCACTATCCCAAACTGCACTCCAATCAAAATCTTCATTACCATTAGAAACTTTAGAATCTGCTTGATTTCCTGTAGATTGTACTATAAATTCAAAAGGGTTTTGGCCATCATCATTTGGGTTTATAGTTACTAAAAAGAAATCTGCTTGGCTAAAATTATCTCTAACAGCAAATTCTTTAGGAATTCCTGCAGGATCAGGATCATTCATTTGAGCAGAAATATAAATAGCATCATCATCATAAATAACTTTAACAATACTTTGATATTCTGGATTTACCAATTCACCATTTTCTGGTCTAAAAATGACAAAATCTGTACATAATTCTGCATTTTTCCAAGCATCATCATTTAAAATCCCGTCAATTTCAGGAGGTGATGTAATTCTTGTTGTTTTTATTGTTTTCCGATTTTTAGTATTCTGTGCTGATAGTTGATGCATAAAAAAGATTGCAATCAGCAATAAAGAGATTTTTTTGAACATATAGTTTTTGGTTGATTTGTGTAAACACAATGCTAAAGTATTTATCCTACTAAAGGAAAAATCTTAAAGTCGTGTTAATTATAAGAAAGACATCACAAAATTTAGAGTGTTACATTAGTTCTATGTTAAATATTTCTTAAAGAAAATTTTGAGTTCATCTTTTAGAAAAAACTATGCAGAGATTTATTTCTGAATTTGTACTTTTGTAAACGTTTTTTAAAACATTATAGATGAACTTACACGAATATCAAGGAAAAGAAATTTTAAGCAGTTTTGGCGTTAGAATTCAACGAGGAATTGTTGCAAGCAACCATAAAGAAGCTGTAGATGCAGCTAAACAATTAACTGCAGAAACTGGTACAGGTTGGCACGTTATTAAAGCGCAAGTTCATGCAGGTGGACGTGGAAAAGGTGGAGGAGTTAAATTGGCTAAAAATTTAACTGAAGTAGAAAACATTGCCAATGATATTATTGGAATGATGTTAATTACGCCACAAACATCAGCAGAAGGTAAAAAAGTAAATCAAGTTTTAATTTGTGAAGACGTTTATTATCCTGGAGATTCTGAGCCAGATGAATATTATATGTCTGTTCTTTTAAACAGAGCAACAGGTAAAAATATGATTATGTATTCTACTGAAGGTGGAATGGATATTGAAACTGTTGCTGAGGAAACTCCACATTTAATTTTTACGGAAGAAATAGATCCATTATTAGGTATAATGCCATTTCAAGCACGTAAAGTAGCTTTTAACTTAGGTTTATCTGGTACAGCTTTTAAAGAAATGACAAAGTTTGTAACTAATTTATACAAAGCATATATTGGTTCAGACTCTTCTATGTTTGAAATTAATCCTGTTTTAAAAACTTCTGATGATAAAATAATGGCAGTAGATGCTAAAGTTTCTTTAGATGAAAATGCATTATATAGACACAGAGATTATGCTGCAATGCGTGATTTACGTGAAGAAAATCCAATTGAAGTTGAAGCAAAAGCTGCTGGTTTAAACTATGTAGACTTAGATGGAAATGTAGGTTGCATGGTAAATGGAGCTGGTTTAGCAATGGGAACAATGGATTTAATTAAAGAATCTGGTGGAGAACCTGCTAACTTTTTAGATGTTGGTGGTACTGCAGATGCACAAAGAGTAGAAACTGCTTTTGGTATTATTTTAAAAGACCCAAATGTAAAAGCAATTTTAGTAAATATTTTTGGAGGTATTGTACGTTGTGACAGAGTTGCACAAGGTGTTGTAGATGCATACCAAAGTATGGGCGATAAAATTACTGTGCCAATTATCTGTAGATTACAAGGAACAAACGCTAAGGAAGCAAAACAATTGATAGACAATTCTGGAATGGAAATTATTTCTGCTACAGAATTTCAAGAAGCTGCAGATAAAGTTGCAGAAGTTTTGAGTGCTTAAAGCATTTTTAGTTTAGATATATTGAAAACGCCTCATTGTAAAATGAGGCGTTTTTTGGTTGAAAAATTAATCGGTTATCTACTCGAGTAATAATAATAGGAATTAGAATGTACTTTTTACAAAGAGAAT
>JBGCFX010000055.1:0-19365 GCA_045110395.1 Polaribacter sp. | reverse complement strand
TTATTACCTAAACCTGTAGCAGCCCAATAAACACCCATCATTAAAGCAGCGTATTTTGCAGGTGCTAATTTTGTTACAAAAGATAACGAAACTGGTGATAGACAAAGTTCTCCAATAGTATGAAAGAAGTATGCTAAAACTAACCAATACATTGCAGATGTTCCTGTTGCTTCATATTGTTGAGATGCACCAACCATAAATAGGAAACCAAATCCCATAATTACAATACCTGTAGCCATTTTGAATAAAGAAGAAGCTTCTTTACTTTTTAATTTTCTTTTTGCCCAAATATTTGCAACAATTACTGCAAATAAAATAATAAAACCAGCGTTAATTCCTTGAAAAAATTCTGTTGGAACTTCCCATCCTAAAAGCATTCTGTCAGTTTTAGTTTTTGTGTAAAGGTTCATTAAACCACCAACTTGTTCAAAAGCACCCCAAAATACTATTACTAAAAGAAATGATAATAAAAGAACAATATATCTGTCTTTATCCACTTTGCTTTCTAGTGTTTTGTAAATCATCATCATCATTCCTGTAACTAAAGATAAAAATATAAATAACGCTCCAAAACCCCAATGATCACTTCCTTCAAAAGTAAAACCAGCATAAATTGATAAAATTAACATCACTAAAACTATTGTTAATTGTTTTGGTGATTTAAGTAATTGAGCAAATAAAGTTGCAACACTAATATCAGATTTCTTTTGTTCAACTGTTGGCTTGTTTCCTACAGTAATTAAAAATTTATGACCATAAATGTATACTAATAAACCTAATAACATTCCAATTCCTGCTAAACCAAAACCTGCATGCCAACCATATTTTGCAACCACTAAACCAACTGCAATTGAAGATAATAAAGACCCTAAGTTAATCCCAACATAGAAAATACTAAATCCTTTATCTCTTCTTATATCATTTTTTTTATAAAGACCACCAACCATTGATGATATATTTGGTTTTAGCATTCCAACACCAGCAATAATAAAACCTAAACCTGTGTAATATGCCCACAAAGCATCAATAGCCAAAACACTATGTCCAATTACTAATAAAATACCCCCAATTAAAACAGTTTTTTTCTGACCTAATAGTTTGTCTGCAATCATTCCTCCAGGAATTGAAGAAATATAAACCAACATTGTATACCATCCATAAAGTGCTAATGCTTCTTGAGAAGTCCAACCTAAACCAGATTGTGCACTATTTTCTATAGTTGTTGCAGCCATATAAGTTACTAAAAGTGCTCTCATTCCATAATAAGAAAATCGTTCCCACATTTCAGTAAAAAATAAAACATATAACCCTACTGGATGACCAAATAATTCTTTTTGATGTGGTAATTTAGCTGTCTGACTCATAAATATTAGTTTTAAATTTTAGGTTGATTTTTCTTATTTTTTATTCAAATTTTCTTCGATGAAGTTTGTCATTTTGGTATACAAATTCAATCTCATATTTTTTCCACTATAAATACCATGTGCTCTGTCTGGAACTATAAATTGGTCAAATTGCTTGTTGGCTGCAATTAATGAATTTATCATTCTGTAGCTATTTTGTACATGTACATTATCATCACCTGTTCCATGCACTAAAAGGTAGTTTCCTTTTAATTTATCAGCATAATTTATAGGCGAATTATCATCATAACCACTCGCATTTTCTTGTGGAGTTTGCATATAACGTTCTGTATATACAGAATCATAAAAACGCCAAGAAGTAACAGGTGCAACAGCAATTGCAGTTGTAAAAATATCATTTCCTTTTAAAATACAATTGGTACTCATAAAACCTCCATAAGACCAACCCCAAATTCCAATATTTTTAGTGTCTATATAAGAACGATTTGCTAATTCTTTAGCAACTGCTATTTGGTCTTCAACTTCATATTTACCCAATTCTTTTTGGGTCATTTTTTTAAAATCTCTACCTTTTAAACCAGTTCCTCGTCCATCAACACAAACTATAATCATTCCTTTTTGAGCGAGCATATTGTGCCAGTAATCATTAGCAGCATTCCATCTATTAGCCACTTGCTGAGAACCTGGACCAGAATATTGAAACATAAATAAAGGGTATTTTTTAGTTTCATCAAAATCGGCAGGTTTTATCATCCACATATTCAAATCATTTCCATTAATATGAATGGTAGAAAACTCTTTTGGTGTCATTTTATAGTTCGATAATTCTTCTTTTAAATCTGCATTGTCTTTAATTACTTTTACCATTTTTCCTTCACCAGAAAACAAAGAATAAATAGGAGGTATTGTTGCAGAAGAATGTGTATTGATAAAATAATTTAAGTTTTTACTAAAAGCTGCAGTATTTTGTCCTTCTTTGTTACTTAATAATTTTTTATTTTGCCCATCTAAACCAATAGAATAAACACCTCTATTAATAGATCCATTTTCTACAGATTGATAATACACTGTTTTTTTAGTTTCGTTAAAACCATAATATCTGGTTACTTCCCAATTTCCTTTGGTTATTTGGTTGATGAGTTTGCCATTAAAATCATAATGATAAATGTGATTATAACCGTCTTTTTCGCTAGTCCAAATAAAACTATTATCAGCTAAAAAAGTAAGGTTGTCAGTAATATCTACATACGCATTATCTGTTTCATTTAATAAAAGAGTTGCGTTATTTCTGAGAGCATTTACTTTGTGCAATTTTAAATCATCTTGATGTCTATTTAAAGTGGTAACCACTAAAACAGCATCATTGTTAGACCATTTAATTCTAGGGATGTATTCATAATCTCCCAGAGAAACCTTTTTACTGTTTTTTGATGATAAATTATACATATGCAAAGTTACATCCGCATTTTTTTCACCTGCTTTTGGGTATTTAAAAATCTGTTGTTTTGGGTATAAATCTTTACCTACAATATCCATAGAAAAAGTGGGTACATCTGTTTCATCAAAACGTAAAAAAGCCAGATGTGTACCAGATTTGTTCCATTCAAAAGCCCTTACAAAAGCAAATTCTTCTTCATAGACCCAATCCGTAATTCCGTTTATAATTTTATTTATTTTTCCATCTTTGGTAACTTGAGTAACTCTATTAGAGGCTACATTTTTAATAAAAATGTTATTGTTTTTTGCATAAGCAACGTTTTTATTATCAGGAGAAAAAACAGGTTCTTGAATATTATTACCAATTAAAGTTAACTTTTTTGATGGAATATCATAAGCATAATAAGTGCCTTTAGAAGAACGTCTGTAAATTTTTTGAGAATCTGTACCTAGAATTAATTTTGTTTCATCATCATTAAAACTATAAGAAGAAAAAGAGCTGATCTCTTTAAAATCTTTGGTAGAAGCAATTGTAGCTACCTTTTCTAAAGTTTTGTAACTGTACTTGTCTACAGTTGTATTGCCATCATCATCTTTATTAATTACTGCGTAAAAATCGCCATTCATAGAATTTAGCGAGTTCATTCTTTTAGGTGAAAAAGTGCCATCCCAAATTTCTTCGAGTGTTATTTCTTTGTCTCCTGTTGTATAATTAGATGTTGATGATGTGTTTTGTTTACAGCTTACAAAAATAGAAAGTGCAGCTAAAAATAGTAGTTGTTTCATTCAGATTTAGATTTTAATAAAACTTTGCCAAGTTTACGGAAAAATTTACAAAAAATAGCTGAAAAATGCGTTTCTATTATCTTTTTAGCAATATTTTTATATTAAAAAGGCTAAAAACATATTGAAAGCAGACATTTATAATATGATTTTTTGTCAAAAAAAATCTCGATAAATGATGAGTTTATCGAGATTTATATTTTTTTAAAAACTATTTCTTTTTTTTGTTACTTTCTTTCTTTTTGTCTTTTGTTTCGTCATTACCAACAATCAAAGGAGTTTTTCCATCAGTAATAATTGTTTTTGCATTTGCAGATTTGGCTAATTCTTTAAAAGCATCTATAGCTTTTAATCTTATAATGCCAGGAGTTAAACCTTCTGCAATAATTAGTTGAGCATCTCTTTCTCCTTTTGCGTTAATAATTTTTCTTTCAGCCTCTAGTTTTTCTTGATCTATCACAAATTTTAATCTCATAGCATCTTGTTCTGCTTGTAATTTTCTTTCAATAGAATTTGCTAAACCTCTTGGTAATTGAACTCTTTTCATTAAAACAGCTATCAAGTCGATACCATCTGCTTGTTTTTCAAGATTCACTTTCATCTTTTTTAGCACTTCCATTTCAATTTCTGCTCTCATTCCAGAATGCATATCTTTTGCAAAATATTTGGCACAAACATCAGAAACTGCAGACCTAAAAACACTAGTTACAACAGATTCATAATCTTGACCCAAATTTTGTAACACTGAAGCTACTTTGTTAGCTTCTAATCTGTATAAGATAGATATTTCTGAATTTACACTCAAACCTTCTTTACTAGGTAAACTTAAAATTAACTTTATGTTTTTAGTTTTTGTAGATTCAATTAAAACTTTACTTGTAACAGGATTATAAAAAACTGTACCCTGTGTTTTTACCTCTTTTGATAGTTTTCCTAAGGTTTGTTTAATGCCAACTTCTCCAGGTCTAACAACTGCACAACTAGAAAATAAACCAATGACTAAAATTAATATACCAAAATTTTTCATGTCTATAATATTTTAAGTTAATAATACACACAAATTTAATAGTAATACTTTTATATGTGCGATTTGTATGATAAATTTTTCTTATCTAATAATCGTGAAACGTTATTCGTTGCTGACTCTATGTTAATTTTTATTAATTTCTTGAGATTATAATATTAAACCAGTGTTTTTTTTATTGAATGAATGCTAATTTGATAAATATTTTTTTGTTTAATTTCATAAATATATTTATGGTTTATAATAGATTCAATTATATTTGTTGTCAATTGATTACAACATAAAATGGCAAAAATTATATCTGGTTTTTCTAAATTTACTAAAGAAGAAAAAATAAACTGGTTAACGGAAAATTATTTTCAGAATCCTAAAGAAACCATTCAAATTATCAAACAATACTGGAATGATAATAAAGATTTACAAGAGCTTCATGACGATTTTATAGAAAATACAATTTCTAACTTTTATATGCCTTATGGTGTTGCCCCAAATTTTGTAATAAATGGCAAACCCTATGTAATTCCTATGGTTGTAGAAGAAAGCTCAGTTGTTGCTGCAGCATCTTTAGTAGCTAAATATTGGAGTACAAGAGGTGGCTTTAAAACTACAGTAATTGGTACAACAAAAATAGGGCAAATCCATTTTATGTTTGCTGGTGATAAAAATGAATTAGAAAAATATTTCAACTTAAATAAAACAGAATTATATGCAGCCACAGCTTCCATCACTAAAAATATGGAAAAAAGAGGTGGTGGTATTTTAGATATTAAATTGGTAGACAAAACAGAAAAATTAGCCAATTATTATCAATTGCATGTCACTTTTGAAACGAAAGATTCCATGGGTGCTAATTTCATCAATTCTTGTTTAGAAGCAATTGCTAAAAAGTTTGAAAAAGAAGATGTAGAAATTGTAATGAGTATCTTATCTAACTATGTTCCAGAATGTTTGGTAAGAGCAGAGGTGAGTTGTAAGATTGAAGAGTTGGGTGGAGAGAATCCACAGAAATTTGCAGAAAAGTTTTACCAAGCAGTAAAAATTGCAGAAATAGAACCATACAGAGCAGTTACTCACAATAAGGGAATTATGAACGGAATTGATGCTGTTGTTTTAGCAACTGGTAACGATTTTAGAGCTGTAGAAGCTGGTGCACATGCGTATGCTTCTAAAAACGGAACTTATTCAAGTTTATCTCATTGTTCAATACATGATGGAGTGTTTAAATTTTGGATAGAAATTCCTCTTGCATTAGGAACAGTTGGTGGTTTAACAGCTTTACACCCAATGGCTAAATTGTCTTTAGAAATGTTGCAAAAACCTTCTGCAAGAACTTTAATGCAAATTATGTCAGCTGCAGGTTTAGCTCAGAATTTTGCAGCTTTAAGGGCTTTAACAACAAAAGGAATTCAGCATGGACATATGAAAATGCACTTGCAAAACATCCTAAATCAGTTAGGAGCTAATGAGCAAGAAAAAATAGAAATCACAAATTATTTTGATACTAGGACTGTTTCTCATTCAGCAGTGGTTACAAAATTTGAAGAATTAAGAAAACCAAAAATTGATTGGGTTAATTTCTTGAATATTGATGAAATTACCATTAAATTAAGAAGTTTAACAAGAGAAAGTAAACCCGTTTTTGGTAAAATGAATGGGCAGCAAGTTATAGAGCATTTAAGTTTGTTAATGCAAATATCTAATGGAAAAATAGATGCAGATTACTTTGTTTCTGATGAAAAATCAGCAAGAAGAAAACCATTTTTAGCTACTAATAACGAATTGCAAATCGGTTTTAAAGCACCCATTTTATCTGATGAACCAACTCCAGAAAAATTTGACTCAATTGAAGAAGCAATAAACGATTTAACACAACAAATTAAAGATTTTGAAATTCATTTTAAATCTAATACAAAAGAAAATCATCCATTTTTTGGAGAGTTAGATTATGAATATTGGAAGAAATTTCACACAAAACATTTTACACATCATTTTAAACAATTTAATTTGTTATAATGAATTATTATTCAAATGGAAAATTATTGCTAACAGGAGAATATCTGGTTTTAGATGGAGCAACAGCTTTGGCAGTTCCTACAAAATTTGGACAAGATTTAATTGTAGAAAAAATAAAGGAACCAGAAATTATTTGGGGAAGCTTTACAAATACATGCGAATGTTGGTTTGAAACAATTTTCGATTTAAAAAAATTACGTTTAATTTCTGCAACTTTTAATTCTGATAAAGAAGGAAATGCAGATGTAATTGCAGAAACCTTACTAGATATTTTAAAAGAAGCAAAAAGAATGAATCCTATTTTTTTGGAGACAGAAAACGGATTTATGGTAAAAACAGAACTTACTTTTCCGAGAAATTGGGGTTTAGGAAGCTCATCAACATTAATAAATTCTATTGCAAGTTGGGCAAAAGTAGATGCTTTTAAATTATTGTGGAACTCTTTTAAAGGAAGTGGTTATGATATTGCTTGTGCACAAAATGATACACCGATTTTTTATCAAATTAAAGATAGAAAACCTGAGGTTGAACAAGTAGAATTCAACCCCAATTTTAAAGAAAACTTGTTTTTTGTTCATCTAAATCAAAAACAAGATTCTAAAGAAGGAATTGCAAAATTTAGAGAAAGTGGAGATAATTTTCAGAAAGAAATAGAAAGAATTTCTGAGATTTCTGATGAGTTTTTAAAAGCAAAATCAATAGAAGATTTTAATAAATTGATTATTGAACACGAACAAATTATCAGTTCAATCATTAAATTACGAACTGTAAAAGAAAAATTATTTCCAGATTATTTTGGAGAAATTAAAAGTTTAGGAGCTTGGGGAGGAGATTTTGTTTTAGCAACAGGTGATGAAAACACTCCAGAATATTTTAAAAATAAAGGATTTGAAACAGTTCTTACATATCAAGAAATGGTTTTATGAGTAAAATAATAATAATTGGAGGTGGAGCAGCAGGATATTTTACAGCTATTAATGCAAAAGAAAATAACCCAAATTTAGATATTACAATTCTTGAAAAAGGAAAGGATGTCTTGCAAAAAGTGAAAATTTCTGGAGGAGGAAGATGTAATGTAACACATGCTTGTTTTGAACCTAAAGAATTGGTTAAATTTTATCCAAGAGGAGAAAAAGAACTATTAGGGCCTTTTCATAAATTTATGACTGGCGATACTTTTGAGTGGTTTGATGACAGAGGGGTTCCGTTAAAAATAGAAAATGATAATCGTGTTTTTCCAGAAGCAAATACAAGTCAGGCAATAATAGACTGTTTTCAGAAAGCTGTTGATAACTTGAATATTAAAGTGTTAACAAACTGTGGTGTAAATGCTGTTTATCAACAAGAAAATAAATGGATTGTTAACACAAAAAACCAAAATTTTGAAGCAGATAAAGTTGTAATTGCTGCAGGAAGTTCTAAAAAAGTTTGGGAGTTATGTAAAACACTAAATCATTCTATTATAGATCCAGTTCCTTCTTTGTTCACTTTTAATATTAACGATAAAAGATTGGTAGATTTATTAGGAACTTCTGTCCCAAATGCAACTGTAAATATTGTAGGTGCAAAATTAGAAGCTTCAGGACCTTTGTTAATTACACATTGGGGAATGAGTGGTCCAGCTGTTTTAAAATTGTCTGCTTTTGGTGCAAGAATATTAGCAGATAAAAAATATCAATATAATGTAGCCGTAAATTGGTTGTCAAGACCAACTGATAAAGTATTGAATGTTTTATTGAATTTAAAAAAGAAAGAGCCTCGAAAAACGGTCATTTTAAAATCGCCTTTTAGTGAAATTTCGAAAAGATTATGGGAACGTTTTGTGTTGTTTTCTGATATTTCTAAAACTCAGAACTGGGCTGATTTGAATAATAATCAATTAGAAAGTTTAGCAAATGAACTCACTAAAGGAGTTTATAATGCAAATGGTAGAACTACTTTTAAAGACGAGTTTGTAACTGCTGGAGGTGTAGATTTAAAAGAAATTAATTTTAAACGTTTTGAAAGCAAGCAACATAAAAACTTGTTTTTTGTAGGAGAAGTTTTAAATATAGACGCTGTAACTGGTGGTTTCAACTTTCAGAATGCTTGGACAGGTGGTTTTATTTGTGCGAAAGCTATAGCTGAAGAATAATTGTCATTTCGATTGCAGTGAAACGAAATAAAGAAATCTCAATTTAGAGTTTTAAGAGATTTCTCCATAAAGTCGAAATGACACACTAACAACTAAAAACCAAAAACCATAATTATGGCATTAACAGAATCAAACGAATTTTTAATAGGAACAAAAGCACCTGATTTTACTTTAATCAACACAATTGATGATAAAAAGTATGCTTTAGAAGATTTAAAAGGCGATAAAGGAACTGTGATTATGTTTATATGTAATCATTGCCCTTTTGTAATTCACGTAAATGCTGAATTGGTAAAAATGGCAAACGAATATAAACAAAAAGGCATTAATTTTATTGCAGTAAGTGCTAATGATGTTGATAATTACCCACAAGATGCTCCTCATTTAATGAAGCAATTAGCTGTGCAAGAAAACTATCCTTTTCCTTATTTATATGATGAAACTCAAGAAGTAGCCAAAAAATACGATGCAGCTTGTACACCAGATTTTTATGTTTTTAATGCCAATTTAAAATCTGTTTATCATGGGCAATTAGATGCTTCTAGACCTGGAAATGGAAAACCTGTTACTGGAAAAGATTTAAGAAGTTCTTTAGATAATTTATTAGAAAATAAAGCTGTTTTAGAAAACCAAAAACCGAGTATGGGTTGTGGAATTAAGTGGAAATAATTTTTCTAGAATCAAAAAAATTAGGCAATCTCTCCTCTTTGAGGTTTTAAAGCATCTCTATAAAGCTTCATATCTTTTTCATCAACAATTATAAAAGCAGAAACCAACATTGGGTTATTTTCTTTTATGTCAATTTCATGATACTTTAGGTTTTCAATCATTGCAAATTCTTTTAAATGAATGGTATGATGTTTTGCAGTTTCCTTGGCATCTGGACCTCTAAAATCCCATAATAATTTTATTTTTCTATTCATAATTTTATTTTTTAATGATTGATAAAAATAAACAACTCACCAGTCTTAAAACTGATTTTAATATCATTCTTAATTGCTCTATTTCTTGTGCCAATTCTCTCTCCGAAAACTAAATCTTCTTTATTTAATGGATATTGTAAACCTTTAGTTGTAATTTTTCTTGCTGATGGAAAAGGAATTAAAGAAACAATTTTATTTTTGCAATTACTGATTTTAGTTTTTTTATCAGCCAAAAAATAGCGACTATAATCATCAAAAAAAGTAAGCTTTAATTTTTCTTTAAATTGAATTGCTATATGCAAATTTCCTAAAAAATGATCTTGTTCTTGTCCACTTGCACCAAAAACATCAATATTTTTAAAACCTTTATCAAACAAAATTTGCAATATTTTATCAAAATCTGTAAAATCTTGATTTGGAGTTTCTATAACTTCAATTTCTTTAGGAATTTCCTGTAAAGAATCAAAATCACCAGCAATAAAATTGGGAGTAATATTATTTTCTTTTAAATATTGATAAGCGCCATCTGTTGCACAAATAACATCATATTTTGATGTATTTGGAACTACGTTTGGAGTTTCACCATTCAATAACAAAAAAACTTTTTTAGTTTTCATTTTTACAAAAATACCTATTTCAAAAAGAATGAAATAGGTATTTATAAAAATCAAGTAACTTAATTAAATTTGAACTATTTAGTTTTCTGTTTTACCTCAAAATCATAATTAATTTTTCTTTTTAGATAATCTTTTAAAGGAATTAGACCAATTAATGCTCTTCTTTGGTCAACAAATTCTGGGTTTCCTATTGGTAAAGGAACCAATTTTCTGTTTTTATCATACATAAATTGCATGCCATATAATTGAGGTTTATCTGTATTTACCAAAATTCTATCTTGAATTTTGGCAAATTCAGTACAACTTCCTTCTTTATTAAAGCAAGCTTCTTTAATTTTTGGTAAATACTTTATTCTAATTTCTTCTTTTTGATGATGATTAATTACTAATAATGGACCATCTGCAGCTAATTTACCTACTTTAGAATATGTTGGCCATCCATATTGTTCAATTAATGCTTCCATTTTCTCAAAATTCCCTTTTATAATTTCTTTTTTCATTTCAGAAATAGGATAATACCAATGAGGAGCTTTTCCATTTTTCATAAAAAAGCGTTTAGCCATATCTAATTGATAATCTTGAGATTGATCTTTCAGAATTAACCTTAAGAGTTCTTTTGCATATTCAGGTCTTTTTAATTTATTTTCGGCTTTTTGATGTTTTTCTAATTGTTGATTTTCTATCTGAATCCATCTTTTATCATTAGTTAAAGAAAATAAGTCATTATCAGCTAAAGACCACAAAGAATTACTGTTTTTTAGGGCATTATTTAGATAATGAAATGCGCTATCTTTCTCATACATTAAAGCATAAGCACAAGCTAAATTATAGTTTGAAACATAATCAGTTGGTTTTTGAATTAGCACTTTTTTGTAGGCTAAAATTGCTGCTTCTAAATCTCCATTATTTCTATGTTTATCTCCTTCATTTTGCGAAAAAACTACAAGTGAAAAAAATAGAACTATAAATGTTAAAGCATTTTTCATTAATTATTTTTTAGAAGTTATTGGTAATGCTAAAAGTTTGATAATAATTGAAATCGCAATTCCTAAAGTAGGTGTAATTAGCATATTTGCTAAACCTCCAAAAAGTAAATTATTTGCAATTCCATTAGCTTTAGAAATAAAATAAAAACTATGCAATAATCCTAAAAATAGAGAGAAAAGACTTAATGATAATGTCCAATTAATAAGTTTTTTAATTTTAAGATTATGAATTTCTTGGTGTTCTTTTTGTTTTAGTTTTTTAAAGAAATAGACAAGTGCTGTGATTAAAAAAGCATATAGAATAATTACGAATTTTAAATCTCCATTGGCTAAAAAATCTAATAAAGGCATTCTCATAAGTATAAATTTAAAGGTTAATACAGGTTTTATTTTTTTATTTTAATTTCTAAAGAAGAGTATTTATCCTTTAATTTTAATAAATCATTCTGTTTGTTTTTCAAATGATTATCAAAAAACGAAACCACAGTTTCATTTATAATTTTGTAAGCTTCATTTGGATTGATAGTTCCAGATTCATTTAATTGAGGAACATTAATCATTAAAGGAATATCCATAAAAGTTGCGTGACCAGAATTTTTAATTTTTGCATCATAAAAAATACCAGTACTTCCATTTCTGTATGCAAAAATGTTGAAATTTGGATGTGGAGAAATCCATTCTGAAGAAATATTTAGAAAAGGTTTTGTTAATGTTGTGTCAATCATTTCTCCCCATTGAACACCATCAATATTTATTCCTGCAGAAATTCTATCATCATCTAAAGTCGCTTGTCCTGCAGAAGAACCACCTTGAGAATGTCCAAAAACACCAATTTTTTTAAGATTTAAGTGATTTGCTAAAAAAGAATCGTTATTCCAAGTTTCTAAAGCATCTAAAACAGAGACAAAATCTTTAGACCAATTTCTAGTAATTTCTGCAGCGATATAGTTTTTTAAAACTTCTTTAGATGCAACTAATTTTTCTTCATCAGTTTTAGCATTGTTGTAATTTTGTGTTACATTCCAAGCCAATTCAGCCATTTTTGGAGTGCTTACATATTTCTTATCATATTCTTGATTGTAGAGTTTTATACTTCCATCTGGAAATAAAGTTCCTGTACTTTCATAAGTATGATTAATGTTTAAAACAATATAACCTTGACTTACAATTTCTTCAATAATTGCATAATAGCCAGAAGCTTTAGAATAAGAACCGTGAGAAAAAATAAGAATAGGAAATTTTTTATTAGCAATTTTTGGGGCTTTATAAGTATTTGTTTCTACATAATTTAAATAGTTAAAAACACTTTTTGGTAAACCATATTTTGCAGCAAAACTAAATCGATCTCCATTATTTAAATAAGGCTCTTTTTCTTCGTTTTCAATGGTTGCAGGATACCAAACTTTTATCATCAATTCACGTTTGTCATCAGGATTCTCTGTAATGGTTTCATCTCTATCTGTTTTTAAATGAATGTATTTTGAGCCAATTTTGTAGTTTCCTGTTGTTTTTGGAAGTTCAAAAACTGGCAAAGCAGTTGGTAAAATAAAGCCGACTAATAATAAAAACAACAAGCCAATAATTTTAATGGTTTTGAGAAACCATTTTCCTCCTACCAAAGAATATTCTTTATAGATACAAAAAGTGATGATTAGAAGTAAAAAGTAAATAGGAATTATTTGCCATCTATAACCTTCAAAAGCAAAGTGTATTAGTAGTAAACTTAAAATTGTTGCTAATTCAATTTTTTTGTGAGCTGTGTTTTTTCTGATAGAAAAATAAAAAATGGAAGCTACAGAAAGTAGTAATAAAATGATTTCAAAAATTCTCATCGATTATAATTTTATAAAGTTTAGAACAAATAAAAAGTAAATCGAATCATATTCCAAAAAAAAGGAATGGACAAAGAATAGACAGTGTGTTTAAGTGTTTTGTAGTTAGAGGTTTATGATAAAAGTAGATAAATCGTCTTTTGCAGATAATTGTAATTTTTTTCTCAAACGATATCTGGCTTTATTTACACTTTCTGGATTTATGTTTAGTAGTTTACTGATTTCTTTTGAAGATAAATTCAACCTTAAAAAAGCAGATAATTTTAACTCATTTGCTGTTAAGTTAGGTGTAATTTTATAAAGCGTTTGATTAAAATTTGGATATAATTTTTCAAAATTTGAATAGAAAGATTCTAAATCAACTTCATTGTATTTGGTATTTAAAATTTTAGATAAATCGTCTTTTAAATTAACTTGTAGTTTATCGTTATCATTCTTTAGGTTTATTATTTTTACTTCTTTATACTTTTTTTCTAAACGTTCAAAATTTTGTAATCTTTTATTTAGCCTTAAGTCTCTTCTTTTTTTATTCTTTTTTCTAGTTCTATAAGGAATCACTATATATAAAATAAGGAATAAACACAAAATGCCTAAAAAAACAAAACAAAAAATAAACCAAGTGTGTGTATCAATTTTAAATTTCAAACTCAAATTAATTTAAAAGAATAGTTAAAGATTTAGAATTTTAATTGGATGTAAATTTATAATAATTTAAAAAAAGATTAGTTTTATCTTTGTAATAAATTTTTAAGACTTGAATACAGATCAATTTTTAGTAAAATCAGCATTAAAATCTATAGATAAAGCAAGTTTTACCTGGCAAACACCAAGTAATATTGCTTTAGTAAAATATTGGGGAAAGAGTAATCCGCAAATTCCTAAAAATGCTTCTATAAGTTTTACTTTAAATAATTGTCATACAATTACTACAATTGAGTTTGAGAAGAAAGAAACTTCTACTGTTGCTAATTTTGATTTATTTTTTGAAGGAAAAAAGAAAGAAGAATTCAAACCTAAAATTGCTGAATTTTTTAAAAGAATTACAGCATATTGTCCTTATATTTTTGATTATAAGATGATAATAAATTCGGAAAACTCTTTTCCGCATTCTAGTGGAATTGCTTCTTCTGCAAGTGGTTTAAGTGCCATTGCAATGTGTTTAATGAGCTTAGAAGCAGAATTAAATCCAGATTTATCTGAAGATTTTATCAATAAAAAAGCTTCTTTTTTAGCACGTTTAGGTTCTGGTAGTGCAAGTAGAAGTATAGAAGGACCTTTGGTTGTTTGGGGAAATCACCCTAAAATAAAAGGTAGTTCAGATTTGTTTGGTGTTCAGTTTCCTTATAAAGTACACTCTATTTTTGAGAACTATCAAGATGCAATTTTGTTAGTTGATAAAGGCGAAAAACAAGTTTCAAGCACTATTGGCCATAATTTAATGCACGATCATCCCTATGCTGAAAATCGTTTTAAACAAGCCAATGATAATTTAGAGAAAATGTCTGAAATTCTTCAAAATGGAGATGTAAAAACATTTATAAATTTGGTAGAAAGTGAAGCCTTAACATTGCATGCAATGATGCTAACAAGCAATCCTTATTTTATTTTAATGAAACCAAATACGTTAGAAGTTATTAATAGAATTTGGTCTTATAGAGAAGCAAATAATAGCAATATTTGTTTTACTTTAGATGCTGGTGCAAATGTGCATGTTTTGTATCCAGAGAACGAGAAAAAATCTGTAAATGCATTCATTAAGAATGAGTTAGCTAAATACTGTCAGAAAAATCAGTATATTTGTGATCAAACAGGCTTAGGTGCTAAAAAGTTGTAGTTTTTAAAATTTATGAAACTTAAATATATCTTAGTTTTTACAGTGGCATTCTTTGTTTCTGCAATCACAAACTCACAAGAAAGAGTTTGGTTAGATTCAGATTTAAAGGTTACTACAAAACCAATGGCATCTTATTATAGAATTGGAGAATTAAAAGGAAAAAAAGCAAGTATTTTTTTTACAAATGGTACTATTTTTAGAAAGTTATCTGTAATTAATTCTAAAAAAGAAGGAAAGTTCGAAGAGTACTATAAGTCTGGCAATTTAAAGATTATTGGGAAGTTTAAAAATGATTTAGAAGACGGAATTTGGAAAACTTTTTACAAAAATGGAAAAATAAAAGAAAGAGGAAAATACAGTAATGGAGAAAAAGTAGGGGTTTGGAAGATTTTTTACAAGAATATTTAAATAACTTCTCTTAAGATTTAATTTTGTATTTTTGTAATACTATTGTAAAGAAAAAATGAAAGGACCACTTTTTTACGCTAAAATTCTTCTTTTCGGAGAATATGGAATTATAAAAGATTCTAAAGGTTTAGCAATTCCGTTTAACGCATACAGAGGTGCATTAAAAACGACTTCTAACTTAGATGGGAAATCTAAAAAATCAAACGAAAATTTAAATCGCTTTTACCTTTATTTAGTTTCGCTTAAAACGAACTTAGTTTCTTTTAATTTAGCACAATTAAAAACAGATATAGATAGTGGTATGTATTTCGATTCTTCTATACCACAAGGTTATGGAGTAGGGAGTTCTGGTGCTTTAGTTGCTTCTATTTACGATCAATATGCAAGCGATAAAATTACTGTTTTAGAAAATTTAACAAGAGAAAAATTATTAAAGTTAAAAGAAGTCTTTTCTTTAATGGAATCTTTTTTTCATGGTAAAAGTTCTGGTTTAGACCCTTTAAATAGTTACTTAAGTTTACCAATTTTAATTAACTCTAAAGAAAATATAGAACCAGCAGGAATTCCGTCACAAAAAGAAGGAAAAGGAGCAGTTTTCTTATTAGATTCTCAACAAATTGGTGAAACAGAACCTATGGTAAACATCTTTATGAATAAGATGAAAAACGAAGGTTTTAGAAAAATGATTAGCGAAGATTTTGCTACAACTACAGATGCTTGTATTGATGATTTTTTACAAGGCAATGTAAAATCTTTATTTGGTAATGTAAAATCACTATCTAAATTAGTTTTAAAGAATTTTAAACCAATGATTCCTACTGCTTTTCATAAAGTATGGGAAAATGGTATTGCAACTAATGATTACTATTTAAAACTTTGTGGTTCAGGTGGTGGAGGTTATATTTTAGGTTTCACAGAAGACTATGAAAAAGCACAAAAAAGCTTAGAAAAATATAAGCTAGAACTGGTGTATAGATTCTAATTGATGCTTAGTTTTAAGGTAAAAAGAATCGCTTTTAAATTTCTAAGTCTTATTTCAGTAATTAGAGGCTATAATATCTTAGTATTAGTGGCAGCACAATACTTAGCAGCTATTTTTATCTTTTCTCCCACAAAAAAATCTTTAAGAAATATTATTTTTGATACTAATTTGCTTTATATCATTTTAGCATCTGTATGTGTAGTTGCTTCAGGATATATCATCAACAATTTTTATGATGTTAAAGTAGATAGAATTAACCGTCCTTTAAAATCTGGGATAGATAATTATGTAAGACAATCTACAAAACTAAAAATTTATTTTGCACTAAATTTTGCTGGTTTTCTCTTTGGATTGATAGTTTCTTGGAGAGCAGGTTTGTTTTTCGCAGGTTATATTTTTGCAATTTGGTTTTATTCTCATAAGCTTAAAAAATATCCTTTAACAGGCCTAATGTCTGCAACAGTATTAACAATTTTGCCTTTTTTTGCCATATTTATTTATTTTAAAAACTTTTCTAAAATAATATTTGTGCATGCAATTTTCTTGTTTTTAGTAATAATGGTGAGAGAATTGATTAAGGATTTACAAAATATGAAAGGGGCAATTGTAAATAATTATGATACTTTCCCAATCGTTTATGGTGAGAAAAAAACTAAACAATTATCTGTTTTTTTGCTAATTCTAACGCTTTTTCCTATTGTAGTTTTATTTAGTTATAAAGGCTTAAGTTATATGCGATATTATTTTTATTTTTCTATGATTGTTCTAATTTTTCTTGGGTTTTATCTTTGGAAATCATCAGAAAGAAACCAATATATAAAAATTCATAACATCTTAAAAATCTTACTTTTAATAGGTGTTTTGTCTTTGGTTTTTATAGACACTTCTCTAATTGTAGAAAAAGTGATAGACAGGTTGAATTAAACTTTATTATACTTATTTTTGCAAAAAATTTAAGTAATGAATTCAAATAGAAACTCGTCGAGAGGACGACAAGAAGGAAAAAAAAATGCGCCTCTAAGTAGAAAAAGAAAACCTTTAGATAGAAAACCACCTATCAAAAAAACAATCACAAAAAAAACAAACGTTGCTCCTAAATCTGAAACTTCTTCAGGAATACGTTTAAATAAATATATTGCAAACTCAGGAGTTTGTTCTAGACGTGAAGCAGATACCTATATAGAACATGGTAGTGTAGAGGTAAATGGTAAATTGGTTACAGAAATGGGCTACAAAGTACAACCAGATGATATTGTACGTTTTGATGGAACTTCTATTACCCCAGAACAAAAAAAATATGTACTGTTAAATAAACCTAAGAACTACATCACAACAATGGATGATGATAGAGGTAGAAAAACAGTAATGGAGCTAATTGCAAATGCATCTAAAGAAAGAATTTATCCTGTAGGTAGGTTAGATAGAAATACAACAGGTTTGTTATTATTTACTAATGATGGAGATTTAGCAAAAAAATTAACCCATCCAAAACACAATGTTCGTAAATTATACCAAGCTTCTTTAGATAGAAAATTAGAATTAAAAGATTTAGAAAAATTACGAGGAGAAGTAATTATAGAAGGAAGAAAAGTTTTTATTGATGCAGTTTCTTATGTAAATAACGAACCAAAAACAGAAATTGGTATCGAAATTCATTCTGGTAGGAATAGAATTGTTCGTAAAATATTCGAACATGTAGGTTACAAAGTAAATAAGTTAGATAGAGTTATTTTTGCAGAATTAACTAAGAAAAACTTACCAAGAGGAAGATGGAGAGAGTTAACAAATTTAGAGGTTTCTAACCTTCAGAAAATGAAATAAAAATTAAAATCCAGCTTTTTGCTGGATTTTTTTATCAAATAAATTTTAAAATGATTTTAATTAATGCTCAATCATTATGAAGTTATTTGTTACTCTACTTTAGAAACAATATAATCAACCAATTTTGCAGCTAAGTTTGCAGTTCTATTGTCTATATCATATTTAGGATTTAGTTCTGCAATATCACAGGAAATTACTTTTTTAGTTGAAAATAAATAATCTAAAATTTTGAATACAAAATTTGGACTAAAACCAATGGCTGATGGCGCACTTACTCCAGGAGCATAAGCAGAAGAAAAACCATCCATATCTATTGTTATATAGATGTAATCTACAGAATTTATAAAATTAGTTAATTTGTTTTTTAGGTTTTCAGAAAACACATCACAATCGTAACTTTCTATAAAATTGATGTTATTGTTTTCTGCAGTTTTAAAAAGTTCTTTCGTGTTTGATGAAGGTTGAATACCGATTGCAAAATAATCGATAGTTTTATTTTCTTTTTCAAGTTCATTTATTATTTGATGAAAAGGAGTTCCAGAATTTGGTTTTTCTTCAACTTTTCTTAAGTCAAAATGCGCATCAAAATTTATAATTCCAATTTTTTTTTCTGGTGATTTTTCAAGTGCTTTTTTGATTCCCATAAAATGACCAAAAGCAATGTCATGACCACCACCAATTGCAATTGGGAATGTGTTGCTAAGAATAGTTTTAGAAATAAAGTTAGCAAGTGCTTTTTGGCAATCTTCCATATTATCATCAACACAGGTAATATCACCAAAATCAGATACTTTTTTTTGATGATGAAAAGAAAACTTCCCTAACTGATGTCTAATGGTTTTTGGTGCTTCTTTTGTGCCAACTCTTCCTTGGTTTCTAAAAACACCTTCCTGACAAGTATAACCAATTAAAGAAACATCTGTATCTTCTAACTTTTCTGAATCACCAAAAATTATATTTTGATGCCAATAAAGTTTATCCTTTTTAGAAAATGTTTCTCTACCAAACCAGTTTTTAGTATCTGCAGGTTTGTGTTTAATATCTAATTGATTAAAAATATCTTTCATAAAAAATCATTTTGATTCTCGTAAAAGTATATTAGAATAGAATATAAAACAAAAAAACCCGAACAAAAAGTTCGGGTTTGTAAGTGGTGCCTCCAGGAATCGAACCAGGGACACAAGGATTTTCAGTCCTTTGCTCTACC
>JBGCFX010000054.1:0-3007 GCA_045110395.1 Polaribacter sp. | reverse complement strand
ACAATTACCATCAATAAAAAAGACAAAGGAATTGCTTGGGGTGGTTTGTATTGGCAATATTTTGAAGATTTAGACAAGATTACTTCTGCTGAAACCCCTTTAAAATTGAATAAAAAATTGTTCTTAAAAGTAAATTCTGATTCAAGCAAAGAGCTGAAAGAAATTACAGAAAACTCTCAACTAAAAGTAGGTGATTTAATTACTGTAAGAATAGAATTGCATTCAGATAGAAATATGGAATTTATTCATATGAAAGATATGAGAGCTTCTGGAGTTGAACCTATTAACGTACTTTCCAAATACAAATGGCAAGACAATTTAGGCTATTATGAAAGTACAAAAGATGCAGCAACCAATTTCTTTTTCGATAAATTACCAAAAGGAGTTTATGTTTTTGAATATGATGTAAGAGTAAATAATGCAGGAGATTTTAGTAACGGAATCACAACTATACAAAGTATGTATGCCCCTGAATTTAGCAGCCATTCTAAAGGTGTTCGTTTAAAAGTTGAATAGTGTAATTCGATTTTAACAAAATTTTATTTATATGAGTGAATTAAAAAAAAAGAAACACTATAGATTTGTTGCAAAATTAAAAAACAATTAAAAATGAAAAAAGTATTTTTAACATTCACATTAATTATGGGAGCATTTACTATAAATGCACAAGATATTTCAGATAATGCAATAGGTTTGCGTTTTGGAGGAGGAAATGGAGTTGGTGGAGAAATTTCTTATCAAAAGACTTTAGGAAATAATAACAGACTTCAAATAGATTTGGGTTTGGCTAATAAGTTTACAAATTTTAAAGCAACAGGGTTATACCAATGGGTTTGGGTTTTAGAAGACAAATTTAATTGGTTTGCAGGTTTTGGTGGAGGAATAGTTTCTGCAAATGGAACTGGAGTTTATGGTGCAGGAAATATTGGTATCGAATATAATTTTAGCGAACCTGTTTTAATTTCTATAGATTACAGACCCGAAATTGGAATTGCTGGTGGTTTAAATGGAATAAATTCTAACTTTGCTTTGGCTGTTAGATATCAATTTTAAACTGATAATTTTATTATATTAAGAATTCTCTAAATTAATTTTTAGAGGATTTTCTTTTTTTACTCGATTTTGCTAAAGGATTAAAGTCCAAAGCCAATTGTAACCAATAATGTAAATCTTTATCTAAATCTATTGCTTCTTCTGTAAGAGAAACAAATCCTTTCATTGGTTTTCCTGTAAAATTCATTTCTCTACAATCTTCTTTTTGTAAAGATTCTTCATAGATTTCCGGGTTAATTCTTGCCATAATTTCATCAATATTTACAGCCACATACATTTTATCATCTACCATAAATAATAAACCTCCCATCATTTTTTTGGCTATAAAAGGGACACTTTTTTCATTTAAAAATTGTGATACTCTGTCTGCTAAATATTCGCTATAAGCCATATTTTTATAGGTTTAATTATTACTACAAATTCTTTATATTCTATTTTCTAATCAGAAAAAACTATATTTGTTTAAAAGATTTAGCAATGAAAAATATAATTTATTTATTAATATTAGTCCCTTTTTTAACTTTCAGCCAAACTAACAAAACTTCTTTTGGGGGCGAATTCAAATTCAACCCAGATAAAATTCCTTGTATTACAGAAGAAGCTAAAGCAAAGATTGATATTCAAATAAAAGCTAATTTAACAAAATTAGAGAAACAAGGTAAAATCAAAAAAAATTCAGAAGCATCTTTAACGAGACCTTCTTTTATTTGGCCTGTAAAAAAAGCTGATAATAGCTCATTTAATGATGTTTGGGCAATTTCTAATTATGTAGATCATAATAGTAGTTTTCCTGACAAATTACAAGATTACAATTGTGGAACAAGAACTTATGACACCAATAATGGTTACAATCATAAAGGAGTAGATATTTATAGTTGGCCTTTTAGCTGGTATCAATTTCAAAATAATTTATCGGAAGTTGTAGCAGCTGCTCCAGGAACTATTATTTTTAAAAGAGATGGACAGTTTGACATGAATTGTGATTTTAATTCTGATAGATGGAACGCAATTTACGTAAGACATAGTGATAATAGTGTGGCTTGGTATGGCCATTTAAAAAACGGGAGTTTAAACTCTAAAAATGTTGGAGATACTGTAAGTGAAGGAGAATATTTAGGCGTAATTGGTAGCTCTGGTAATTCTACAGGACCTCATTTACATTTTGAAGTTTATGATAGTAATTCTAATTTAATCGATCCTTTTAGTGGAACTTGCAGTTCTAACGTTTCTTGGTGGAAAGAACAACCTAGTTACTACAGTTCTAATGTGAATGCAGCTTTAGCACATAATTCACCACCAGCTTTTAACACTTGCCCAAATACAGAAACTACAAATATTACAGATCAATTTTTACCAAATACATTTGTATATCTTGCTGGTTATTTTAAAGATCAAGTTACAGGAACTACAGCTAATTTTAAATTAAGTCACCCAAATGGACAAGTAGAAAATTGGTCTAAAACCTTTTCAAATACCTATACAAGTTCTTATTGGTATTGGAGAAATAACAACCTAAGTAATTTAGGTACTTATACTTTTGAGATAGAATATTTAGGTAAAAAAGCAACTACCACATTTAAAGTTGTATCCACTTTAAATATAGAAAATGATATTTTAGAAAGCTTTAAAATTATTTCAAATCCTGTAAATAAATATTTAAAAATTACATCTGGCAATATAAATCCTAAAGAATATAGTTTACATATTTACAATCAGTTGGGACAACAAGTTCTTACAAGAAATACGTTTTCAAATAATTTAGATGTACAATTTTTAGCAAATGGTTTGTACCTTGTTCAGGTTAAAAATAAAAGTAAAAACAGCATACAATCTTTTAAAATTATAAAAGAGTAGTTATTTTTTGGGAGGATACATATTCAGAATTTTCTGAATTACTTCTTGCAGAAACAATTCTCTTTCAGCTGGTTTTCTTTTTTCTTTAATAGTTGATGTT
>JBGCFX010000053.1:0-16641 GCA_045110395.1 Polaribacter sp. | reverse complement strand
AGCAACACATCCTTATGGAAGTTTATTTAATTGGTTGCAACATATTGGAGTAGAAAATAAACAGGGAATTATTGGTGTTGATGAAGCTGAAGATGTTGTAAAAAAATTACGTCTTAAAAGTTACGAAGGTGGTTTTAAAGTAATGATTATTTGGATGGCAGAAAAAATGAATATTGCTGCTGCCAACAAACTTTTAAAACTGATTGAAGAACCACCAAAAAAAACTGTTTTTCTATTGATTACCGAAAACGAAGAACAGATTATAAATACCATAAAATCGCGTTGTCAAGCCTTGCATTTCCCTGCTTTGAGTGAACAAGATATTGCCAATACTTTGGTGGTAAATCATCAAGTAAATGACAATGAAGCTTCTAAAATTGCACAGCAAGCTGAAGGAAATTTTAACAAAGCCCTACATTTATTACATAATGATTCTAGCGATTTAATTTTCGAAGAATGGTTTATTACTTGGATTAGAACCGCATTTAAAGCCAAAGGAAACGCAACTGTTGTTCAGCAATTAATTCTATGGTCAGATACTATTGCTAAAACTGGACGTGAAACTCAGAAACGTTTTTTAGATTATTGTTTGCAGTTTTTTAGACAAGCACTTTTACTAAACTATAAGTCTGATCAGCTGGTTTTTATGGAAACTAAATCTGGTTTTAATTTGTCTAAATTTGCTCCTTTTGTACATTCAGGAAATATTTTAGATATCGAAAAAGAATTGAATACAGCTATGTATCATATAGAAAGAAACGGAAATGCAAAAATTATTTTGTTAGATTTATCTATGAAATTGACAAGGTTTTTGCATAAAAAGGAAGAGATTGTTTAGAAAATGAAGATATCTGCCTTTCAAAAATTCATTTGGAATAAACTTGAAAACCGAAAAGTTAAAATACTTTCTATAATTGCTATTCTTTTGTTTTATCTATATCCTTATATATTTTCAAAAACTGGAATATCTTTATTTGAATTATTAAGTACTATATTATTATTTAGTTCAAGTGCTATTCCATCTTTTGGATATTTAGAGGTTGTTTTTCATTACAGAAAAAAGAAAAACTCTTTTGTGAAAAAAGATGAAATTTTAAACTATGATAAATTTATAAGAGTTTTTATTATTTTTAATTTGATTTTAATTTCTGGGAGTATATTATCATATATTTTTTAATTAAACTCCTTTTGCAATACGTTTAGCAACATACAATTCTGCAATTGTTGGGTTTTCTGGACACGATTTTATTTGTTCAAAAACATCACCAGCTTTTACAAAACCAGTTTGTAAAACTTTAAAATACACACCACAAAAAGTAGTATTCCAGAATTGTTTTACAATTTTCATATCATTAAAACGAATTCCTAATTTGTAACACGGATTTCTTTGAACAGTAGCTTCAAGAATAGTTTCACCAACTTTAAAAGTATCTCCTTGATGAATTTTAGTTTCATCTAAATCATCCATTGTTAGGTTTTCACCAAAAATCCCATTTTTAAAATCTACATTTGGATGTAGTTCTTTAAAATATTCATAATGTTTTAAGGAATATCCATAAACAGCTTGTAAAATTCCTCCGTGATTTTCTCTGTTACAAATAGCATCTCCTTTTACATCTTCTTTGTCTAAAAAAATAGGTTTATCTACAGCGTATTTAAAAATTCCTGTAGTAACTAATTTTCCTTTATAATTGACTTCTTTTGGTTCTCCAATATTTGTTGAAACTATTTTCACAAGACTACTTTTTAAACTTTTCTAATGCTTTTTTTGTAAAATCAGACAAAACTAATTCACCAGAAACTGCAGCTCTTTCTGCTAATAAAGTATTCCAGCTTTCTGTTCCTTTCCACAATGCTTTTTTCATTTCAACTAAAGCTATAGGATTGTATGAAGCTAATTTTTCTGATAGTATTTCGACTTCTTCATCTAACTCTTTTATGGTTTCAAAAACTTTTGCATACAAACCTTTCTCTTTTGCCCAATAGGGATTTTTCCAGCTAGTTGCATCTAAAGTTAATTCTGCAGTCCCTGAAATTCCTATTTTTCTAGAAACTGCTGGTTCTATGACAAAAGGTCCAATTCCTATTGTAAATTCTGAGAGTTTTATAGCAGCATTTTCTGTTGCCAACACATAATCGCAAGCTGAAGCTAAACCAACACCACCACCAACTGTTTTTCCTTGAATTCTGCCAATAATTAATTTTCCGCAAGTTCGCATTGCATTAATTACGTTTGCAAAACCAGAGAAAAATTGTTTTCCTTCTTCTAAATTTGAAATGGCTACTAATTCATCAAAAGAAGCTCCAGCACAAAAAGCTTTTTCTCCTTCCGATTTTAAAATGATAACTGAAACTTCATCATTTTTTCCAACAGAAATCAATTCATTTGTCAATCTTTCTAACAAATCACTTGGAAAAGAATTACTTGCAGAATGTCCAAATTCTATAGTTGCAATTCTGTTTTTTATGTTGGTGTATAAACTTCCGTTTTTTCTTGTAGTGGTCATAAACGTTTCTTTTTGTAAAAATAGGATTTAATTCTTAATAGTTCTCGATACTTTTTTCTTCATTCTTCAGAAAAACACTCGAACTGACAACAACTTTAATCACTTTCTATCAAAGGCAAAAATTTCTTTCTAAATTTAAAAACCAATGGTAAACCTCTTGCAAGAATCCATAGAGTGAAAGCAATCCAAATGGCAGTGAGTTTTAAATTATAATAATCAAAAAGTAGTAAAGTTGGAATAAAAACTAAGCCTGTAGACAAAATTAAAAGATTTCTTAAATATTTCATTTCTCCCATTCCTTTAAACATTCCATCAAAAATAAAAGTAATTGCACTGATTGGTTGACTTAATAAAACTATCCAAAAAACCTGATTAAACTGCTCTAAAACAGCAGTGTCTTTTGTAAAAATCTCTCCTATAAAATTATAAAATATAAAGCCAAAAATGGCAATAATTATTCCTGTTGCTAGTCCATATTTAAACAACTTGTTACTTAATGTTACTAAAGTTTTATACTCTTTTGCACCTAATAATTTCCCTGACAAAATATTTCCTGCACTAGAATATCCATCAATCATAAAAGCACCTAATAGCCAAATATTTATACCTATTGTGTAAGCTGCAATGTATTCTTTTCCATAATCTGTAGCATACGAAGTTGCAAAATACAGAGCTGTATTTAAGGCAATAGTTCTTATAAATAAATTACCAATCATACCTAACAAACGTGGAATTTCTGTATGAAAAGGCAATCCTATTTTTAGAGAAATAGTCGTTTTTTTCATCAACAAAACAAGTGCAATAATTGCCATTGTAGTTTGCGCAATTACACTTGCATAGGCTGCACCTTCTATGTTCATAGCTGGAATAAAACCTTCTATTCCGTATACAAATGCGATGTCTAAAACAATATTTAGCAATGCACCAATAATAGCAATAATCATTGGGTAATAGGTATTTTGCAAACCTCTAAAAGTACCAAAAACAGCAAAAACAAAAAGTGAAAACGGAAAACCGAAAATTCTAATTTTAAAATACGTAATACAATATTCTAAAACGTCTCCTGAAGCATTATAAAACTCGAAAATTTGTTTTGCAAACGGATACGAAATCGCTACAACCAACAAACTTCCTAATACCACAATTGCAATGGCTTGTGCAGGCAACGTTTTTACTTCATCTAATTTGTTAGCACCCACATATTGAGAAATAATCGAAGAAATTGCGCTTCTAATCTGACCAAAAACCCAAATTAACATCGATATAAATGCACCTACAATACCAACTGCTGCTAAACTTTCTGTCGCATTTTTATCTATATTACCAATAATTGCAGTGTCTGTAATAGACAATAAAGGTTCTGCAATACCTGCAATTAAAGCAGGAATCGCTAATTTATTGATGTTTTTAAAACTAATATTTGTCGCCAAAAATAATTTTTTGCCAAAGGTACATATCTAAAAAATGTAAAAAGAAAGGTTTCTATTAAAAATAACTAACTTTGCAAAGTTAAATTTTAGCAAAATGAAAAATATTTTAGTACCTATTGGATCTACAGAAACTGCACAAACTACCTTGCAATATGCAATAGATTTTGCTGCAGAAGTTAATGCAAATGTCTTCGTTTTTAGAGCTTATAAAGCAAAAGCAAAGGCAGGAACAATGGTAAACGTTTCTGCAATTATAGAGCGTGAAACTAAACTATACTTAAGAACGATGGTAAATGCTGTCGATAGAAAAAACGTAGATGTAAAATTAATTTCCTCTAAAGGAAGTGTTATGGATAGTGTTGAAGCTATTGATAACGAAATTGGAATTGATTTAATTATTGTGGGCGCAAAAAGTAACTCTATTAAAGAAGAAGTTTTTTTAGGAAGTACTGCTGGTAGTTTGGTTAAAAAAACAGATTTGCCAATTTTAACAATTCCTGAAAGTTATGTTTTCAAGCCAGTTACTAGCATTTTAATGGCTTTTAAATCTGGTGTTATTAAAAGTAAAACTGCATTAAAACCTTTACATTTTTTAGTTGATAAATTTAAAACTCAAGTAAATTTACTCTTAGTAAAAACGCCTGATTATAAAGAAGAAGATTTAATACTACACAAAGATTTATCTGTCTTACAATCTACTTTAACAGTTACAGAAAATGCGACTACTTTTCAAGGAGTTTTAGCGCATATAAAAACTCATAACCCAGATATGTTGTGTGTTTTTAGACGAAAAAGAGGTTTCTTTAAAAAACTTTGGGAGAAAAATACAATACTTAAAGAAGAGTTTTATTCTAGTGTACCTTTGTTGGTTTTGAAAGGGAAGTAATTTATTTTATTTCTTTAAAATTTAAAGGTTCAAAAGAATCCCAGCCAACAATACAGGTAGTTTTAGGTGAATAATACGTTTTATAATTATATTCAAAATCAGGAACTATTTCAACAAGAGGAACAATTGCAAAAACTAAAATAAGAAAAACAGACATTAATTTAACACTCTTAGGTTCATTGTCAGTTTCTGAATATTCAATTTTAAGTTGGTCATATTTGTTTTCCATAGTTATAAAGATAATCAAATATTTAATACTTCAAATCAGCAGGTTCAATAAAATCAGTTTCTAAGCTGTAAATTTCTTGGATATAAGTTTTAATTTCATCTATAAAATCTTCTAATTTTTCTTTAGTAATTTCTACATCTGATTTTCTGTAGTTTGATGAAAAATTGATTGGTAAAAACCCACTATTTAAGTTTTTGAAAGAATAAATTCCTGCTTCTAAAGGTTGATTAAAATCGTGTTTTTTGCTTTTTGTATACAAATACGCATACAATAAAACTTGAATTGCTTTTAAGTGTTTTTCGTCTCGCAAGTTTTCAAAATCTGGAACTCTTAAATTACCATTGGTTACCATTCCTGTTTTGTAATCTATAATTCTTAAAACTCCATTTAATTCATCAACTCTATCCACTTGTCCATGTAATTTTATAGGGAAATCAATTCCATCAATTTGTATTTCTGTGGATAAATTCTCTTCTGTAGCTATTATTTTTAGTTGATTGTTTTTGTCTTTCAATAAGTCTTTTTCTTTCGCTAAAAAATTATTGACAAATCTGTTGGCAACTTCAAAAATTAGACGATTTCTGCCTGTAGAAATATCTCCATTCTTAAATTCAATTTTAAAGTATTTAACAACTAAATCTTTCGATTTTTTTAGCATTGAATCTATATCTTCAGTCGACAAAAATTTGCCAATAAAAGGCATATATAATTTATCTAAAGCCTCATGCACAACAGTTCCTAAAGTATTGTAAGCCACAGTTTCTTCAACATCTTCAAACTCTTTTAATTTAAGTACTTTTTGCTTATAAAATGAAATTGGGTTGTACAAATAATTGGTTAATGCAGATGGAGAAATTCCTTTTTCTGCCAACTCTTTTAACTTGTCTAAAACAGCTTCATTTTTTTTAATTTCTTTGAGTTCTATTTTTTCAGTCACTACTTTTGGTGAAATAATTTTCTGAACAACATCTGTTCTCATCATTTCTAATTGCGTTACAAATCGGCTTTTTTCTCCACTACCAAAAACATCGTGTTCTGTATTGTAAATGATAAAAACATTTTTTGCTCTTTGAATTAACCTAAAAAAATGATACGAAAAAATAGCATCTTTTTCTCTATAAGTAGGCAAACCAAAAGCGATTTTTACATCAAAAGGAATGAAAGAATTTTGTTGACTGCTAGCAGGTAAAATTCCTTCATTTGTAGACACTAAAATGATGTTTTCAAAATCTAAAACACGGGTTTCTAACATCCCCATTAACTGTAAACCTTTTAAAGGTTCTCCTTGAAAGGATAAATTTTCTGACGCAATTAGTTGTCTAAAAAAAAGTGATAACGTTTTTAAATCCGGGAAATATTCATACTCGTCTTGTAAGGTTTTTAGTTGATTAAAAGCCTTGAAAAAACGGAATAAATATTCCTTTTCTAATTCAGGAACATCTTCTTTTAATAAATTGATTAAATCAAGAATTCTATCGATAAAATCTTCTACAGATGTGTAGCTACTAAAAATAGATGCAATTACTTTTTTAATTTCATTCTCAGAATTTTCTACTAATTTTAGAATGTGATTTTGAGTAATAAACGTCTGATTTTGTTTGGCAATATCATCAGAAAAACCATCAATATTTGGTATGATTTTATAAATAGATTGATGTTTTAAAAATCTGATTACATCTTTGTAATAGAATTCATTTAAATTTGTTTTTTGCAATTTATCTTGAGAAATAAACAACTGAAAAACTGCAAACAACAAACTTGTGGTAGGCACGTCTTTTAGTGGATATCCCATAGTTATATTAATTGCATTGATGTTTTCTGGTAATGAATTTAAAGTAATTGGCAATAAGGTTTCATCTGATAAAACTAAAGCTGTATTCTTAAAATTGGTGAATTTTTCTAAAATTTCTCCTGCATATTTTATCTGAGTTGTGTTTTTAGAAGCACCAATTACTTCTATGTTTTTAGGTTGAAAAAATGAATTTGTGAGTGTTTTTAAATCATTTTTTTCATAATATTTCCATTCAGCTTTGTATTTTCTAATGAATTTTCCTGCTTGATGATTTCCTTTAAAAAAGGCAGTATCTATATCCCAATAATTTTCTGAATTATTCTTTTCTAAAACTTTCTGAAATAAAAATTCTTCTGCTTTATTTAAAGCATTAAAACCAACAAAAAAGAATTTTTTAGTTGTCTTTTTCTCTAAAAAAGAATCAATTTTTTTGCAAGATTCTCTATAGATTAAACCTTGATATCCAATATTTTTTTCTTTTAAAAGTTGATAAAAAGCATCATAATAGACATTTAATTTCTCCAAAAAAGAATAATGATCTTTCATTAATTCAGTTTCTATAAACTCACCTTTTACAGACCATTTTTTTAAACGTTGAATGTCTCTTAAATAGATAAAAATATCTTTAGTATCTATTAAATGCTGATCGATTTCATTAAAATCTTGTAAAACTGTTATAGCCCAAGAAGTAAAAACATCGAAAGTTACTGGGTCTTTTTCTACACTTTTATATACTGTATAAAAATGAAATAATAGTTGAATACTTTCTGCTTTTTCTATTCCCGAAATTTGATATATAAATTGCTCTACATTTAAAATTTCTGGCAAAAAACCGACAGCAATTTTATCTTTAAAAGTTTGTTTTACAAATACTTTTGCTCTTTGTGATGGCAAAATAAAAACAACATCTTTAAAAGAAGTGGTTGTTTTTAAAATATCGTCTAATGTATCAGAAATAAAAGATTGCATAGCATTTTTTTGGTTTTCTAAATTACAAAAACTTACTTTTATATATCTTTATATCTTTAAATTTTTTTTGATGCAAAACGAATTAAATGTTGTCGGAATTCAAGCTGATTTGGTTTGGGAAAATCCTACTAAAAATCTTGCTTTTTTTGAAGAAAAAATAAATACACTTTCCAAAAATACAGATTTAGTAATTCTACCAGAAATGTTTACCACTGGTTTTACAATGCACCCAGAAAATATTGCTGAAAAAATAGATGGAAAAGCAGTTTCTTGGATGCAAAAAATGGCAAAAGAAAATGATATTGCTATTGTTGGTAGTTTGGTTATTGAAAGTTCTTTTAACTGTGCTAAAGATGACATTAAATATTACAATCGTTTAGTTTTTGTGCATCCTTCAGGAGAATTAGAAACTTATGATAAAAGGCATTCTTTTACTTTGGCAAGAGAAGATAAAGTATATACTTCTGGCACAGAAAAATTGATTGTAAACTACAAAGGTTGGAAAATTTGCCCTTTAATTTGTTACGATTTACGTTTTCCTGTTTGGGCAAGAAACTCAGAAAATTACGATTTATTAATTTATATGGCAAATTGGCCAGTTGCTAGAATTAAAGCTTGGGATACACTTTTAAAAGCTAGAGCTATAGAAAATATGAGTTACACAATTGGTGTAAATAGAACAGGAAAAGATGCTAATAATTATGAGTATTCTGGTAATTCTTTGGTTGTAGATTTTTTGGGCAATGAACTTGCTAACCTTGAAAAAAATAAAATTGGTATTGTAAAAGCTACTTTGGTAAAAACTAACCAAGAAAAGGTTAGAAAGAAATTAGGTTTTTTAAGTGATATGGATTCTTTTTCTGTTGATTATTAAAAATTTCACCACATAAGAAAGCAGAAAACATAGTCTTGTATTCTTTGTAAAAAAAGACCTCACAAGGTTTTAAAAACCTGTGAGGTCTGAAAATATTTTGAGATTCTATTGGTTTGTAAATTGCATAAAGTTTACAAACAAGTTTAGCCCTGATTGAAGTGACATCCTTTTTGTTTTTCGCAAAAAGATATAACGAAAAGCAGGAAATGGCTTCTAATACTAACTAGGATTCATCATCCATTTGAATTTAAAGTCTGTTTTAGGAATTACAATTCTCTCTGTAATTCTGTACATTCTGTCTGGTAATTTCATGAGATAATCTCTCGCTTTTTCTGCTTCTGAGGTTAAATTTGTAATCTTATCTATTTCCCAAGCTTCGTTTAGTTTTCTTAAAATATCTACATAATCGAAACCTGTATAAACACCAACTCTTTGAGCTACCACAGAAAAGTCGTCGAACAAACTACCTTTTGCATTAAAAGATTCTCTTAAATGCATTGCTGGCATTACAATTTTGTATTTCATCATGTGTTGAAAAGCCAACATCATTTCACTTGGGTCTATTTTAAATATTTCTCTTACAAAATCTGTATATGCTTTGTGATGACGCATTTCATCACCAGCAATGATTTTAGACATTTTTGCCAAGGCTTTGTGCCCTTTTTTACGTGCAATTTTTGCTACATTGTTATGAGAAATATAGGTTGCTAATTCTTGGAAACTAGTATATACAAAGTTTTTATAAGGATCTTTAGATGTACCAATATCAAAACCGTCTGCGATTAAATGTTGTGTAGAAATTTCTACTTCACGCATATTTACGCGACCAGATAAATACAAGTATTTGTTTAAAACATCTCCATGCCTGTTTTCTTCTGCTGTCCATGTTCTTACCCATTTTGCCCAACTATTATCTGGGTCTTGAGAAACACCATCTAAATCTAACAACCAAGATTCGTAGGTTGGTAAGGCTTCTTCTGTAATGGTATCTCCTACTAAGACAATCCAAAAATCGTCATGTAATTCTTTAGACAATTCTCTAATTTCTTCTACTTTTGGTATAAAAGAATCTTTTTGAGAATTAGGCAAAAAATCTGTTGGTTGCCATACTTTTTCTGGAGTAATTAAGTATTTGTCGACAAAGGTCTGCATCTTTTTTTCAAGATTTAACATTACCTCTAATCTTACGTTTTTTATAGACATTATTTTATTTTATGTGTTCTTTAATCACTTTTTCTGTTTGTTCTAACAACTCATCAATAGGTAAAGAATCAATTTTTATTGCTTTATGAGCAGTTATAGTAATTGGGTTACCTATACCCAATGGAAATTTACCATATTGAAAAAGTTTATATGAGTTATTTATTGTTAATGGTACAATATAACCGTCTTTGTTATATTTTGCGATTACTTTTAAGCCACTTGTTGCAAACTTTTTAGGTTGCCCATCTTTACTTCTTGTTCCTTCAGGAAAAATAACTCCTCCCCATTTATTTTTGTTGATTCTTTTACCAAATTTAATTAATTCTGCTATCGATTGTTTTGAATCTTTTCTATCTATAAGTGCTGCACCCCCTTTTCTTAAATTGTAAGATACACTTGGGGCACCTTTGCTTAGTTCTATCTTAGCAACAAATTTTGGGTTGTACTTTCTTAAAAACCAGCCAATAGGAGGAATATCTGAAATTGATTGATGATTAGAAACAAAAATAATTGATGTATCTTCTGGTATTTTATGTTTATTGATATAACGAACTGTTACTCCAATAATCAACATCGATTTTACCAAACAATAATTTAGAATTGCTATTAATTTCGCATGTCCTTTAACACCAAATAAATTAAAACTTAGCCATTGGAAGGGATGAAAAATCACCAATAAAAAAGTAAATGAAAATACAAATATTGGTGATAATATATAACTTAAAAATTTCATTTAAATTGTATTTGTGGTGTAATAATAGTTATTTAAAACCAATTGCTCCAAGGAATTCTTGACAGAATTAATACCAATGCAATACCATAAAAGATAGCAAATGTTTTAAATTTTGCTGTGTCTTCAGTTTTCTTTTTGTGTTTAGACCAACCCATTGTAATAAGTACAATTGCTAAAATCATAATTATTGGGTGTTCTACAGCTAATAGTCTGGCTGTTTTATCTTTCATAACATCTGCTGCACCCATTTTTAGTGCTTTGTACCAAGGAGACATAAAATACCACCCTAAACCAATTAGTAGCTGTATGTGAGATACTATTAATGTAAACAAACCTAAACGTAAGTCTTTTTCTGTAAATTCCTTTTTTTTGGTGATACCAATAATTGCATTTACTACTGTAAAAATTAATATTGCTAAAACAATATATGCCCAATAAGAGTGAATATTTTTCATCATAATTAGTAAGTTTTAAGTGGTAAAGTTACTAATTTTTAAACGAAAAAAACCACCTCTTCCGAAGTTTCGGAAGAGGTGGTTTTTAAAATTATTCGATAAATTAAAATTTAATCTGCATCAGTTTGTAGTCTATATGAAGTTCCTTCTTTAATAACATTCATTACAAATACATCATCTCCTGGTTTCCAAACATTATAAGAAACAGAGTATTTCTGTGCCTCTTTAGCTCCTGGGAAATTATTTAGTAAAATTGTATTAATTTTTGCTAAACGTTGTGCTACTGTTTCTTCTGTTTTACCAGCTCTTACATCAAAATTAGCAAATCTTCCATTACCCACTAAATCATAATCTGCTTGAGTTAACGTGTATTTGATAGTATTGTCGAACTTCCAAGTTTTACCATTATGTGAAAACTGAGCTGTAGTTTCAAATACTTCTTGAATTGCAACCCAATTAGTGCCATCAAATTTAAAGTTTACATTTACTTTACCTGCTCTAAATTGCTCAAATTCTACTGGTAAAAAAGTATCTGGAGTTGCAAAAGGATACAATGTTTTTAGATAAATAGCAATATTGTATTCTGCAGTTTCTCTATCACCAAAGTTTGGAAATCTTTGACCCATTGCTGTATAATCTGCGGCTGTAAATGTTTTTGGGGCATCCCAATCTCCGTTATTAAATGCAAATCTCATTGTACCATCTACTAATGCAAATGTATATAACTCATAAGTTGGAGGAGTAATAGTACCTGTAAATAATTCATATTTAGCACCGTTTTTAACGACAGCCGTTGTTCTTTCTTCATCTCCAGGAACCCATACTGCGTAAGTAACATTAAAAATACTATTATTAGCAGCATTAGGAAAGTTTTTTGTTATTATCGTTTCTATCTTAGCTCTTCTAGATTCTATTGTTTCTTCTGGCTTCCCTGCTCTTATGTCAAAATTATTAAACTGTCCATTACCAACAAGTGCAAAATCTGCATCTGTTAATTTATAGTTTGTTACTCTTGAATCTCCTTCAAAAACAACATCTAGGTCTAAATTAACTGTTTCAAAAGCATCGTTAAAAGCTGCATAAGTAACTTTATAAATGTCACCAATCTTAGCAGTAGGGAAGTTATTTAGTAAGATTGTTTGGATTTTTAACCTTCTAGCATCTACAGTTTCTTCTCCTTTTCCTGTTCTTATGTCAAAGTTGTTAAAACGTCCATTACCAACTAAAGTATAATCTGCATTGTTTAAAGTATAATTTGTTACTGGAGGATCTGTTTTGTAAGTTAACTCAACAATTGTACCTGGATCTACACCTGCAAATTTCGATTTTAATGCTTTGTTAAAATCTGCAGAACTATTTAAACTTGTAAGATTTATTGCAGTGTAATCTGCAGCAGTAAGCGTATAATTTTCTACATCTACTGCATTTTTTAAGTTATAAGTAACCACTGCTAAAGATTTAACAGCTATTTTGCCATCTTCTGTAAATTTAGCTCCTAATGCAGGAAATTTTCTAGAAATAAATGCAGGCATCATCGTTTCTACATCTTCGATTGATGTAAAATACTCGTTACTAAATTCAAAGAAACCACCTTCAGATTTCTTTGTGGTATAGTCTTCTGGTGTAAACTTATAAGTTACATCACCAACAATACCATCTAATTTTGTTCTTGCTTCTAACTCTGCATCTAAATCATCTACTGAATTACATGATGCGAATACTAACATTAGTGAAGCAAATAAATAAACTATTTTTTTCATTTTATTATATTTTAAATATTTTTATTAAAACTTGAATTTAACTCCTAAGTTAAATGTTCTACCAAAACCGAACCATAATAATGGGTCTGGAGCGTCTAAAGCATCTGCTATATATTCTGTATCGAAAACGTTGTTTACCCTAACAGTAACAGTAGTATCAAAAGTACCTAATTTAAATCCATGACGTAAACTTGTATCAAATGTACTATAACTTGGTGCTTTCCATGAATTTCCTTTTCTGTCTACAGGTCCTGAAGAACCAAAAACAGCTCTATCTAAAATATCTATTCTAGAATATAAATCTGCAAAATAGTTATAGTCTACAGTAATTGAAGTGTCTTCCCAGAATTTGTATAGCATACCCAATGCAGCAGTTGTTTGAGCAGCATCAGAAACTTTTAAACCTTTAACTAGTAAATCTACTGTACCTCTTTGATTTTGGTTTTCATCAAAAATACCAACTCCTATTAGATCATTATCATTGGTCCAATCTCCTAAAGAAAGCATTCCGGAAAAGGTTAAATTTTCTGATTGTTTATAGGTAAAATCAAACTCAACACCTTGATGCAAAGCGTTTACACCTAACAAGTTAGCTATAAAGTCTTCAGAACCAGGAACTGCAGGATCTGCAGATATTCTTCTTGAAAAAGATCTGTCATTCCATTGAGTTCTATATAAATTTACATTTGCTGCAAATTTTTCTCCTCTTACTCCATAACCTACTTCCATACTGAAAATCTTTTCATTTTCTGCATTGGCGTTTACACTTGTATTACCAAAGTTTTGGAAAACTGCATCAAAATTTGCTGGTCTTTCAAAATATCCAACGTTTACAAAAACATTTTGAACATCATCTATTTTATAATTTGCACCACCTTTAAGACTATAACCAATTAAGTTTACTGTTTCTGAAGTTGCTATATCTCTACCAGCTTGTGTGCTTAAATCATACTGAAAATAATCTATTCTTTGGTAAGAACTTCTTTGTATAGATGTTGATAAAAATGCATTAAAATTATCAGTACCATATTCTACTTGACCAAAGAAACCTAACCAACCTACTTTACCATCATTATTATAGCCCATTTTATCACCAACTTGTAATGGTGCATTTGGATTATTCACATTATTTGGGTTACCATTACTATCTACATCTAAGAAATATTGACCTCCTAACAAATCTGTAACTTCTCTAAAGTGCTTCCCTGTATAAGTTCTCCAGTCTAAACCTGCTATTAAGTCTATTTCTTCAGTTAATTCTGTTTTGAAAGTAGATAAAACACCATACCATTCGTGGTCGTTTCTTGAAGCCCTTAAAATAGCTTCAGAACCTGCAGCACCATTTGCTCTATTAATTGAAACAATATTATCTAAATCTACTGGTTGATCAGGACCACCTAATCTTTCATTAAATAAAGCTCTGTTTGTACCAGCAGTTCCACCTCCACCACCTGTACCAAAAGAAGCATACACAGCAGTTGATAATGAAGTAACATCATTAATTGTCCAATAATGGTTTAAAGATGATTGTGATTTGTGATAAAAATTATCTTCTATATGGGTAACTTGTCCATTTTTGTAACCCCAATCTGGGTTAAAACGGATACCAGATTGTGCGTTTCTAATGGTAGACAGTGTACTTCTGTTTTGTCTTTGACCATGTCTTTGTGGCGCACCAAAAGTTGTAAATGAAAGTTTATGTTGTTCGTTTATCTCTTTAGAAAAATTCACAAAATAATTATAACCATCAAACTGAGTTCCATCTACATAACCCTCTCCAGAAGTTTTGGCGAAAGAAACTGTAGCAGCAAAACCATTATCCATTAAACCAGTAGAAAGTGTAAATCCATATTTTTGAAAACCATCATTACCAGTAGATGCAATTATATTTCCTCCTTTAACTACGTCTGAAGTTTTAGATAAAATATTTATTGTACCACCAATAGAAGGTACAGCAACTTTGGCAGCTCCTAAACCTCTTTGAACCTGCATTGCAGATGTTACATCTGCTAAACCAGCCCAGTTAGACCAAAATACACGACCATTTTCCATATCATTAACAGGAACTCCGTTAATCATAACTGCAACGTTTTCTGAGTTAAAACCACGTAAATTAATACGACCATCTCCAAAACCACCACCAGACTTGGTAGCATATACTCCTGGAGTAGATTTTAAAATCTCAGGAAATTCTTGAGAACCTAATTTTCTTTCGATATCTGCTGCTTTAATCGTAGAAACTGCAACAGGTGTTTTTCTATCGATTGCAAAAGAAGTAGCTGTAACAATTATTTCATCTAAAGAACCAGAGTCTTCAGTTAATTTAATTGTTTTTAAATTGTTTTTTGAAGGCGAAAAAGAAACTTCAACACTTTTGTATCCTATAAAAGATACTACTACAAGACCAGAGCTTGTTTTTGAGTTTAGTGTAAAGTTACCATCAAAATCGGTAGAAGCACCATTGTCAGTACCTTTTACAACAATACTAGCACCAGGTAATGGCTGGTTTGTTTCATCAACCACTTTACCAGTAATTTTAGTTTGTCCTAAAATTGTAGCTGATACAAATAATAAGGCTACAAATAATAAGTTTTTAAAATTTTTCATTATTAGATTTTATGTTATTTATTATTCTGCAAAACTCCCTCTTTTGCATGTTTCTAAAGTTAATTTAATGTTAAGTTTTAACAAAAAATTAAGGGTCTGCAATATAGAAGTATTAAGTGCTTTTTACTGTAAATCAGATATTTAGATATTAACAAACTTGTTAACAAAAATAAAATTTTTGTTAAAATTTTAAATTTTAAAAATAGTATTAAAGAGTTTAATCCTTATTTAACAGCTTTTTAGCTAATTCTTTTCCTAATTCTACTCCAAATTGGTCATAACTATAAATATTCCATAAAATTCCTTGAGTATAAATTTTATGCTCATAAAGGGCGATTAATTTACCTAACGATTTTGGTGTTAGTTTATCAAAAAGAATGACATTACTTGGTCTGTTTCCTTCAAAAACTTTAAAAGGTAAAAGTGATGCTATTTTATTTTCATCACCAGAAAACTTTAATTCTAAATGTACTTCTTCTTTAGTTTTACCAAAAGCCAAAGCATCTATTTGTCCATAATAATTTGCCATTAATTTCTTATGATGATCTGTTAAACCATATAAAGATTCTTTATAACCTATAAAATCACAAGGAATTAATTTTGTTCCTTGGTGCACCAATTGCATAAATGCGTGCTGCATATTTGTACCTGTGCTTCCCCAAACAATGGTACCTGTTTGGTAATCTATTTTGTCTCCATTTCTATCTACACCCTTACCATTACTTTCCATAATGGCTTGTTGTAAATAATCTGGAAGCTTTTTTAAATATTGAGAATATGGTAAAACTGCTTCTGTTTCTGCAGTATAAAAATTGTTATACCAAATACTAATTAATGCTAAAATTACTGGAATATTATTTTCGAATTCTTCATTTTTAAAATGAATATCCATTTCTTCTGCACCTTCTAATAAAGCTTTATAATTATCAAAACCTACAGATAAACTGATAGACAAACCTACTGCAGACCAAAGAGAAAAACGACCTCCAACCCAGTTCCACATTGGGAAAACGTTGTTCTTATCTATCCCAAAATTATCTACAGCCTCTAAATTAGTAGAAACTGCTACAAAGTGTTTTGGAATATCAAAAATAGTTGCCGATTTTAAAAACCAATTTTTAATGGTTTCTGCGTTCGAAATGGTTTCTTGTGTTGTAAATGTTTTTGATACAATTACAAATAAAGTAGTTTCTGGA
>JBGCFX010000052.1:0-17927 GCA_045110395.1 Polaribacter sp. | reverse complement strand
TTGGTGGGTGCATGTAAGGATTCGCTTTATTTATTTTTACATTATACTCTCCTTCTATGGTTTTAAATTTACCAGAAGCATTTGTGTTTTTGTCTTTTTTAAAAGCGTTTCCTAATAAGCTACCTCCAACAATATCTCCTTCTACTAAAATTGGTGTAAAATCTGAAAATGTTGCCGTTTTTTGAATGATACCAACCTTTGTATTATAAATGATTTCGTTTTTTACTCTTGTAACTGATAATGTGTTTTTCTTTATAATTGGCAATGGAGATTGTTCGAAATTCTTAAAAGATTCTTTTGGAATTGTAATTGTATTAGTTGCTTTTGATGGAAACAAATGCGTTTGTACTTTTAAACTCATTGCACTAATAATCATTTCTACATACAGTTCAGAATCTGGATCTGTATCTCCTCCTTTTAGTTCTATGACAACATCTTTTGTTCCGTCAATAATAATATCTCCTCCTTTTGGTAAGCCATTTACAGAAATTATTTCTAAAGGTGCTGCAGGTTCTATAGTAACTGTTGCCTTATCTCCATTAGAACTTGTAACCTCTACTGTTTGTGTACCTCTTTTATCTGGACTAAATCCTTGAAAATAGGTTCCAAAACCTGCTTTTTCTAGTTTTGTTCCATTTAGTTTTACATCTCCATCTGTATCTGTTAAACCAATACCTTCATAATTTAAGAAATAAACTGCAACTGCGTCTCCACAAGTTTCCCAACCTGGAGTTTTGGTTGCAAAATCGAGTTTACTATTGGGTGCTAAACCAGATGCATAATTTATGCCTAAAGCCACATCTTTTAAACTAGATTTTGGTTTTGCTTTTATCAAACCACCAACTGCTTTAGAAATTAGTTTCATTGGCTTTAATTTACTAAAGAAACTAGGTTTGTGTACATAACCACATTTATAGGCTTTTTTCTCTTTTTTCTTTAAAAAAGACTGTGCATTTATAGATAAAAACGCGAATAGCATTCCTATTAAAATGATGTTGTTTTTGTTGATTTTCATTTTGTTGTTTTTTAGGTAATATTTGTTTTTTACAAAAATAGTTTTGATTTTCCTTTTTTTAAATAGGGCATTTGCCTTATTTTTTTATTATCTTTTTGGTAAATAAAGCTTGCTCTGTTTTTATTTGAATGATGAACATTCCTGATGAAAGTTGAGAGATATTAACCTTTTCAATTAAGTTGTTTTCTGATGATAAATGCATCACTTCTTTACCTAATAAATTAAATATTTTTATCGATTTTATTTGTTGATTATCAATTTTAAGATTTAAAATATTTGAAGTTGGGTTTGGGTAGATATTGACTTTTGTAAAATTAGTTTTAAATTCTTTTTTTATGGAAAGAGTATTCAAATCTAATTTCCAAAGACTAGGTTCTTTTCCATTTACACCATCGTATTCTGTAAAATAAAATATATTATTACTTGTAATTCTTCCTCTAGCTATTTGCAATTTTCCTTCAAATAATTTACCAGGGTTAATATCTTTTAACATTCTTGTTCCTAAAGCTGTGCCATCACTAATCCAAGGTTCTTGCCCATAATCTTTAGAATAACCTTTGTAAATTATATAATCTCCATAGGCAACTAAAGTATTATTATTTGCCCCACCATTTCTACCAGGATTTTTATCTTCAATAAGCACTGTACCAGCTTCAGTACCATCGCTTTTCCAAAGTTCATTACCTGTAAGCCCATCATCTGCAATAAAATAAAGTGTGTTACCTGCTACAATTAAATCTTTAGGATAGCTATTTGAACTAAAATTAACTGAGCCAACTCTAATATCTTTTAACATTACAGTACCAGCTGCTGTGCCATCGCTTTTCCATAATTCTATACCATGAGTCCCATCATTTGCACTAAAATATAATGCTCCGTTAAAACTTCTAAGATAATTTAATTCTGAACCTGTAGCTCCTGGTCTTATATCTTTTACTAAAACTGTACCAGCTGCTGTACCATCTGTTTTCCATAATTCTGCACCATGAGTTCCATCATTAGCAATAAAGAATAATTGATTATCTAATTTGGTTATGTTACTTATACCACTTCCATCAAATGTACTTCCAGGATTAATATCTTTTACCAACACAGTACCTGCTTCAGTACCATTTGAAATCCACAATTCTTTTCCATAAGCATTATTATGGCCTGTAAAAACTAATTTATCATTAAAGGCTGTAAAGTTCCCTAAAAAATTAGCAGATTTTGTATCTGTTACTTTTATAAAAACGGTACCCTCTTCTGTTCCATCAGTTTTCCAAAGAGCATTATTTTGATTAGAATCTGTACTTTTACTTTCAAAATATAGTGTATTTCCTATTACTATTTTATTACCACTTATTCCTATTCTATCTTTAATTTTTATAGTTCCTTCTTCTGTACCATCAGATTTCCATAAAGCAGAAGATTTACCAATTTCATTAGAAGTACCATCTATGGCAGAAAAAAAGAGTTGATTATTAAAAGTTATTAAGCTTTCTGGGTTACTGCTACCAGCATTTGGTCTAATATCTTTTACCAAAACAGTACCTGCTTCTGTACCATCTGTTTTATATAATTCATTACCAATAACACCATCATTAGTAACAAAGAACATTGTATTTCCTACAACAGCTAAATTTCTAAAATTCCCTTTATTGTATCTGTCTTTTCCTGGGTAATCATGACGAACCAATTCTGGCTCTTGAGCAAAAAACAATAAAGTTGTTAACGTAAAAATTAAAGTAAATAGTTTTTTCATAATGAGTAATTTTTTGAGTGATTTCATTAGTTTTTAATAATCTTTTTCGTGTAAGAATCAGCATCTGTTTTTACTTGAAGAATATACATACCATTTGGAAGATGTGAAATATTAATTTTATTGATATTTTCATTTTTTACTGATAAAGTTTGTACTTCTTTACCTAATAAATTAAAGATTTTTACTTCTTTTATTTCTTGATTATCCACCTTAATATTTAAAATAGCTGATGTTGGATTTGGATAAATACTTGCTTTTGCTAATGAATTTACGAACTGATCTTCTGTTGATAAAGCACTTTGTTCTAACATATAAAGCTCATAACCTGTTGTACCATTATCTGCTGAAAAGAACAATTTATCTCCTGACTTAAAAAAACCTCTTGGGTTACTACCTCCTCTAAATTCTACCTTAGATGGGTTGATGTCTTGAAACAGTTTTGTTCCATTTTCTGTGCCATCAGAAACCCAAAGTTCGTAATCGTAAAAAGGAACATTTACTGGATCTTGTGGAGCATTAAAAAACACAGTATCTCCTAAACTTCCAATATTATTAATTTGTACACTTCCTGTACCATCTACAATATCTTTTACCATTTCTGCACTTGCAACCCCATTTGCTTTCCATAATTCTTTACCATTTGTACCATTATTTGCCACAAAATATAATGTGCCATTTACATCTGTTAAAACTGATGGTGAACTACTTGCTGTACCAGAATTGATATCAAAAACTTGTTGTATTGTTCCTGTATAAGTAATTGCCCAAAGTTCTCTTCCTTTTTTGTTAAAGTTGGATGAAGATTCTCCTGAGAAAAATAGTTCTGTATTGTAAATAATATTAGGATTTCCTCTACTTCCAATATCTCTTTTCCCAGAAAGTTTGAATTGTGATGGACTTTTTACCTGCTGTTTAAAAGTGTTATTCTCAGCTCCTTCAGTTACCCATAAATTAGTACTATTACCATCATAAGCAGAGAAATATAGCTTATTTAAATATGGATGTACGTTTAAACTAATAGGCCCACTTCCACCATTAGTATTGATATCTTTTACAAGTACAGTTCCAGCTAGAGTTCCATCAGATTTGAATAATTCTGATCCGTTTGTACCATTGTTTGCCGCAAAAAATAATTCATTATTTAAAACTACCAAATCTGAATTAGACATACTGTTTGTTGCTGTACCATTAATATTTGAAACCACCTTTGTACCTGAAGTTGAACCATCGCTCTCAAAAAGTTCTAGACCAGTTGTACCATCATTACCAAAAAAATAAATTTTGCTATTTAAAATTGCGATAGTGCTATTACTAACTCCATCTTTTTCATTTGGGTTTATATCTTTTACCAAAATAGTTCCTGCAGCTGTTCCATCTGTTTTCCATAACTCTTTTCCTTTTTTACTTGTTGAAGCATAGAAATAAACTTCTCCATTCAATTCAATAAAGTTTGTGGGATTGCTATAATAATGTCCTGGATTTATATCTTTTAATAAACTTGCAGTTCCGTTTTCTATCATCCATAATTCTCTTCCATTTTCTCCATTATCTGCAGAAAATAAAATTTTGTTTCCGAATTGAAAATAATTTTGTGGCGATGATGAATTATTTCCTTGTGTATTTATGTCTTTTAAGATTTTTGTTCCAGCTTCTGTGCCATCAGAAATATAGATTTCTTTACCAAACCAGTTTTGGTCAGAAGCTGTAAAAATTGCTTTTCCGTTAAAATCTATAATATCTTCAATATTATTATCATCAAAAGTTGGGTGAATATCTTTTACTAAAAAGGTACCTGTTTCTGTACCATCAGTTTTCCATAATTCGTAACCTGTTGTTGGACTGTTTGCTTGAAAAAATAGTTCATTTCCTACAACACCATATTCGCTATTATGAGCAAATTCTGTATAATCTGGATTAAAGTTTGTTGTTCCTCCATTTGTGCCATCAGAAACCCAAATTACTTGTTTTTGAATTGATGAGTTATAGGCGATTACTATAATTTTATTATTAACATTAAATATCTTTTTTACTATCCCTAGGTCACTTTTAACTTCAACAGTTCCTGCATCTGTACCATCAGTTTTCCAAAGTGCACCAGATTTTTCAAAATACAATTCATTATTATATACCTCATAATTAACCCTTGTTGCTAACCCATTTGATCCAGCAACTATATCTTTTACCAAAACTGTACCTGATTCAGTTCCATCAGATTTCCAAAATTCTCTTCCTGTTGCAGCTGTATGTGCTATAAAAATTAACGTACTATTTATTACATTAAAACCTCTTGGAACAGAAACTCCTGTTGAACTTATATCTTTAAATAATAGAGTCCCAGCAACTGTACCATCTGTTTCCCAAAGTTCATCACCAGCAAAAAACACTTTATTTCCTAATTTCACAATTTCTGTTGGATCAATGTCACTTAATTTTATAGTTCCTGCTTCTGTACCATCTGTTGTCCAAAGTGAATGTCCATTGTCTATTCTTGCTCTAAAAACGATTCCATTAGCAACCTCTGCTGCTACAAATTCTGTAACTGCAAATTTCCCTGAAAATGTTTTTAATTTTACAGTCCCTGCTGCTGTTCCATCTGTTTTCCATAGTGCATTATTTGTAGTTCCATCCCAGGCAAAAAAGTACATTGTATTACTTGTGGTAAATGCGATAAGATTTGTCAAGCCATTTTCTAAACCAGTTTCAAACTCTTTAAAAAAAGTTGTTCCTGCTTCTGTACCATCTGTTCTCCATAATTCTGAACCTCTTACACCATCATTTGCAGGAAAGTAAGCAAAGCCATTAAAAAGTACTTTTTGTTTTGGTGTGCTACCACCATTTCCTTTGTTTATATCTGCAACTAAAGTAGCTTGAGAAAAGCTATTTATAGAAGTAATTGTTAAAAATAAAAGTAGTAGTTTTTTCATAATATTATGTTTTTAGTGTATCAAACAAAAACAGCATCCATTTCTCAATTGTTAATTCATCCTAAAAAAGAATGTGAGATGGACACTGTTAGGTAAATATTTTCTAAATTTTTAGTCGTGATGAATTAACACTTCAAAAATAGTGTGATGTGTAATTTTTCGAAATAGAGTGATGTACGTAAATAACTAAGGTATTTACCCTAGTTTTAGGAAGTCAATCCGTTTTGAAAGGCAAATCTGATTAAAGAAGCTACATTATGAATGTCTAATTTTCGCATAATATTGGTTCTATGTGTGTCTACAGTTCTTGGGCTAATAAACAGTTTTTCGCCAATTTGAATATTGGTATTTCCTTGAGAAATAGATTTGATAATTTCTTTTTCTCTTGTGGTTAATTCTTCAACCAAAGGCGATGTTTTTTTATATTGATGAAAATTTGAAGTATCATCAGAAAGTAACGCTTTTGTTACATCAGCATTAAAATATTCTTTGCCATTATAAATGTTTTTAATCGCTAAAAGAAGTTCATCACTTGGTATAGTTTTTAGCATATAACCTTTTACACCAATATCTATCAAGCTTTTTATAATGGATGATTCTTGATACATAGACAACATTGCAACCTTAACATCTTTAAAATCTGAAGTTATTTTTTTGGCACATTCAATGCCATCCATAATTGGCATATTAATATCTAACAATGCAATATCTACTAAATGCTGCTCTATAAATTCGATGGCTTCTTTGCCATTATTTACAACAGCAACTACTTGATAATCTTCTTGATTATCGAAAGTATTTTTGATTCCTTCTGCAATTAAAGGATGATCATCTGCTATCAGAATTTTTATAGGCATTATTGTAAAGGTATTTTTATTGTGACTAAAGTACCACTTTTAGGGCTTGGCTCAAAATTTACAGCTCCATTTACCATATCTAACCTACTAGAAATGTTTAATAAGCCAATTCCTTTTTTCTTTTTATCAGAAGTAAAACCAACTCCATTATCTTCAACAATTAAAATTATACTATTCTTAGCATTAAATAATTGTACACTAACTTCTGATGCTTTACTGTGTTTTATAATATTATTTATTAATTCTTGAACTATTCTATATATAGTAATTTCTATTTTTTGAGGCAATCGTTCTTCAATATTAAAATGCTCTAAACTAAATTTTATATTAACAAACGTTAAACTGTTTTCTAACAAATCATTTAATGCAGATAAAATTCCTAATTCTTTTAAAGCTCTTGGCATCATTTGATGCGAAATATTTCTTAAATCTTGGTTAGAATTCTCTAACCTTTCTAACAATTCTTGCGATTCTTTTTCTTTGGATAAATCTTGTTTAGAAAAGAAATTTCTAGATTTTAAAATGATGCTTCCAATTTGTTGCACAACACCATCATGCAATTCTCTAGCTATTCTGCCTCTTTCTGTTTCTTGGGCATCTATTAATGCCTTTAAACCACGTTCTTTCTCTTTTACAATGGCATCATTTTTTTCTTTTTCATATTTCTGAGCCAACTCTAATTCGTGTACTTTTTTAACAAATTTTCTTTTAGAAAAATAATTTGCTACATAACTAACAAAACCAATTATCAGTATTAAAAAAATGATTCTAGTCAGTTTTGTTTGATACCAAAAAGGAAGAATAGAAAATGTATAGGAATCTGGAATGGAAATATTTTCTGAGTAATTTTTTGCTCTTACTTTAAACGTATAATCTCCATAATTTAGGTTGGTATAAATCTTAAAAGCTTCATTTGTAAAATCTGACCAATTTTGATCATAACCATCTAAAAAGTATTGGTATTTAGTTTCTTTAAGATTTGTGAAATCTGTAGCACCAACTTCAAAACGAATGTCTCTTTCTGATGCAGATAAAGTAGTTTTTATACTTTTATTAAATTGATGCCCGCCAACTAAAACACTATCGTTAACACCAATTACTTTAGAAATTACTGCATAGAAAAGCGTGTCTTTTTTAGTTTTAGCTTTACTAATATCAAAACGTGCTAAACCATCTGAACCACCAAACCAAACTACATTTTTATCTGGTTCGCTTAAAATTTCATAAGCTTGCATTTTACCAATATCTTGCAAAGGTTTTTCATATAAAATATAATTACCTAACGAATCTTTTATAGCTGCAGTTGCCCTTTTATTTCTAAAGGAATGCATCCAAGCATTTTCGTTTTTATCAAAATTAAAAGCATAAATAAAATGATTTTTTCCACCAGCATATTTTTCTCCAAAACGAGTTTCTGGCACAAATTTTTGAATATTTTCATCAAACTTAAATAGACCTTTATATGTTGTAAAAAGAACATCGTTATTATTAATATTATAAACTAAATTATCTCTTAAAGAAGGCAAACCATCTTCTTCTAAAAATTGAGTTACTTTATGTTTTACAAAATCATTATCAAAAGTAATTTTGTAAACACCATCAGAAACTGAGGTTAACCATAGATTTTTATTATTATCTTCTGCGACTCCTCTAATTTCTGGGAGATTTTTAATTGTTTTTTTAGAAATTATATTATTATTAATATCAAGAGTAAAAATTTCAAAACCAAATGCGTGCCCCATATAAAGAACGTTTGGATGATGAATGGATTTATAAAATTTTCTTGAGCTAAAATTATTTAAAATTAATGAATTACCATTTTCATAAATTTTGGTACTATTCATACCTCCAAACAACAATTTATTCCCTAATGAGAAATTAGCAAAATTTTCTATTTGATCATTTTTAATATGCTCAAATTCTGAATAATGGTTTTTAGTTAAAATATCGTTTCCAGAAACTCTATTTAATTTAAATGTACCTGCACTAGAACCTAGAAACAAATCGCTTTTATGAGATGTTATTTCTTCAATAGTACCAAGATTAGATTTATTATGATGAAAAAAAGTTGTTGTAATTGGATAATTAATTTTGGTTATTCCTTTGTCACTGCCAATCCATAAATTTCCCTGATAATCTTTCTTAATTTTCTTTGAGCTGTTATTAGACAAATTACCTGTCTCTGAAATTCTATAAATTGGGTTTAAAGAAAAGTCTGTAAACAAAACACCTCCTTTAACTGTAGAAAAAGCAATTGTCTTATTATCAATTACTTTAGCTGTAAAAACCATTTTTTCTTTTAAAAAATCTATAGTTTTATTTTTTAAAGGAATTAATTTATCTCTATATAATTTAAATATTCCCGTTTTTAACGTGACAATATTAAAACCCTCATTATCTGTTTTATAAATAGCTCTAATATCTTTATTAGGAAGACCTTCTGTGGCTTTTAAAAACTTAAAATTATCTTTTACTAATTTATACAATCCTATATTTGTGTTTATGTATAGGTCGTTTTCAAGTTTAAAAAAGTTTTGGATATTATCAGGAGAATTTAAGACGTCAATATTATCATTTCTTAATCTTAAAATATTTTTATCATTTCTAAAATAAATAACATCATTTACACAATATACATCCCATACGTTACCTATATAAAAATTTTTTGGAAGTATATCTTTAAATGAAACACAATAAATTTCTCCTTTATTATTTTTTTCTAAATACCCTATAAAACTTGTGCCTCCAGTAAATATTTTACCTTTACTATTTTTAACAAAACTTAAAGGAACTCCATCATTCTCTGGTTTAAAAGTTCGCCAGCTTGTGCCATTAAATTCTAAAAATCCTACAGTATTAGCAACATAGAGGACACCTTTATTGTCTTGAATAAAATCAAAATTTTGGGCTTCTCCATCATAATCACTTGGTAAAAAAACTGTAGTTTTCGGGGTTCCTAATTCAATTTTTTTAGATAGTTTTTGAGAAAATACATTTATAGAAATGAAGAGAAAAAGTAAAATTTTTAGAGAAATTTTCATTAACTAAATATTGAATTAAAAATTAGTTAAGGGGATTTTTATGGTGACTAATGTACCACTTTTAGGGCTTGGCTCAAAATTTACATTTCCTTTTACCATATCTAACCTACTTGAAATATTTAACAAGCCAATTCCTTTTTTGCTTTTATTCGAAGAAAAACCAACTCCATTATCTTCTACAATTAAAATAATAGTGTTGTTTGAGTTGAATAATTGTACACTAACTTCACTTGCTTTACTGTGTTTTATGATATTATTAATCAACTCTTGAACAATTCTATAAATGGTAATTTCTATTTTTTGTGGCAACCTTTCATCAATATTAAAATGCTCTAAACTGTATTTGACATTTGAATACCCTAAACTATTTTCTAACAAATCATTTAATGCAGATAAAATTCCTAATTCTTTTAAAGCTCTTGGCATCATTTGATGCGAAATCGTTCTTAAATCTTGGTTAGAATTCTCTAAACTTTCTAACAACTCTTGAGATTCTTCTGTTTGTAGCAAATTCATCTTAGAAAGTATATTTCTCGATTTTAAAATAACACTCCCTATTTGTTGCACAACACCATCATGCAATTCTCTGGCTATTCTACTTCGTTCATTTTCTTGGGCTTCAATCATTGCTTGAATTCCTCTTTCTTGTTCTTTAATAATGGTTTTCTGATAATCAGAATTTTCTTTCATCATTAAATAATATCTGTGTGCCATTGCAATTGTTAGCACTAAGATTTCTATGAAAATAACTAGTTCCCATTCTAAAGGATTGTAGGAGTTTGTTAGTTTCATTGCTGTTAAAATAAAATGCCCCATAAATAACATTAATGGTGCATAAGCTATTAAAAAATAATAACCCATTAAGCTCTTTTTACGAGCTAATTTGTAAGCAAAAAAGTATAATGTTACACTAATTATTAATAAGAATACTTTAGAAAAAGCATAAGAAAATCCATAAAACCAATCGTACTTTCTCAAAAATAAAGCTGCAATAAAAAGAACACCTGCAAAGTTTGCAACATACTTTGTAACTTTAGAAACTCTTGGATAATAATCTTTTAATGATAAAAAACGATCTGTGTAAAGCATCACAAAGAAAATTAGTAAGATGCCCAACATTTCTTCGAAATTATTGCCTAAAAACAACGTGTTTTCTATAAGAACTGGAGACACAAAATAGCGCACACACAAAATTTGTAAAAAAACAACAGCTAAAAAACCAATGTAATAAAAGTATAATTTCTGCTTAGTAAAAAATAGCATTGCCAGTGAAAGCAGTATTATTAAAAAAACAAAACCCAAGAAAATAATTAAGTAGGTAGTTCTAATTTTTATATCTTTTTCTCGGTCTTTATATTTTTCTTTAGTCCATAAAACATTTGCAACTTTAAAAGAATCGTCATTTACGTTTACCTTTACATATAAAGTTATAGAATCGTTTTTGGCGATGTTTAAATCATACACATATGCATATCTGTTCTGTAAAAATGAAGGTTTATTATTTTCAGGAAAATGAAATCCTTTAGGTTTAAATTTCTTAACTACAAATTTATCTTTAACCAAATAAAGTGTGAGTGAATCTATATTTGTTTGATTAAACTCGTAAATAAAATCTTCTTGATCTGAGTTATTTAAAAGCGGAATAATAACCCAATGACGTTTGTTATAAATTCCTAAATTTACAAATGGCTTATGTAATGGTTTAAAAATAGAGTCGTTTTCTAAAACAAAATCGATAGTAGAAGTATACGTTTTTTCACTAAAAACATATTGTTTGTTTATTTTTTGTTTATCTGAATTGATTTTAAAAAATTCGAAATCAGTATTTTGAGCATACAAATGTATCCCAAAAAACAAAAAGAATACAATTTGCAAGCAACTTCTCATTTGCTAAAGATAAAAAAAAGAGCTAAACAAAGATTTTTATAGGAATTTCTATTCAAAAAAAATCCCCAAGTTAAAACTTGAGGAACTTTTTTAATTAATAAGCTCTTTTGTCATTGCCTTCGTAAAAGTTGATAAATGCCTGATTTACAACCCTCATTCCTCCAGGAGTTGGGTAATTTCCTGTAAAATACCAATCTCCTAAATTATCTGGACACGCTTTGTGCAAACCTTCTATAGATTGATAAATAACCTCTACTTCTGCTTTAATATCATCTGTTTTTAGCATTTCTGCAATTTTTGTAGATATTTCTTCCGCTGAAAATGGTTTATATATTTCTTTCACAAAATTCACAACATCTTCATCTTTAGAAGTTTGTTGTGCTTTCGATTTTTTATAAACCTCATCTATAATATGTTCTTGTTTGGTATCTTTTAATAATTCTATGGCTGCTTTAAATGCAATAAAAGCATCGATTCTAGCCATATCTATACCATAACAATCTGGATATCTAATTTGTGGTGCAGAAGAAACTACGACTATTTTTTCAGGACTTAATCTGTCTAAAATTCTAATAATACTTTTCTTTAAAGTGGTACCTCTAACAATACTATCATCAATAATAACAATGTTATCTGTAGGTTTTACAACACCATAAGTAATGTCATAAACGTGTTCTACCAAATCATCTCTACTACTATCGTCTGCAATAAATGTTCTTAATTTTGCATCCTTTATTGCTATTTTCTCAAAACGTGGTCTTTCTGATAAAATTTCAGTTACTTTTTCTGCTGATAAATTTTTACCACCAGACAAAATCTTAGCCGTTTTTTGTTCATTTAACAAATCTTCTGCAGCTTCTGTCATTCCATAAAAAGAAGTTTCTGCTGTATTTGGGATGTAAGAAAAAACAGTATTTGAAATATCTGAATCTATCGATTTTAATATTTTCGGAAATACATATTTCCCTAAATTTTTACGTTCTTCATAAATTCCTGCATCACTTCCTCTAGAAAAGTAAATACGTTCAAAAGAACAAGATAGTTTTTCTCTCGGTTCTAAAACTTTCTTAATAGAAGTTTTACCACTTTTTTTAATGATTAGTGCATGCCCTCTTTCTAATTCTTGAACCTCATCAATTTTAACATTAAAAACAGTTTGAATTACTGGTCTTTCTGATGCAACAACAACTACTTCATCATCTTCATAAAAATAAGTAGGTCTAATTCCATTAGGATCACGTAATACAAATGCATCTCCATGACCAACTAAACCAGCCATTGCATAACCACCATCCCAGTTTTTAGAAGATCTTTTTAAAACTTTTTTCAAGCTTAAATTCTCTTCTATATATGGTGATGCATCTCTTTTATTAAATCCTTTTTTCTTTGCTTGTTGGTACAATTTACCTACTTCATCTTCTAAAAAGTGTCCAATTTTTTCCATCACAGTTACAGTATCTGTAAACTCTTTAGGATGTTGCCCCAACTCTACCAATTCTTCTAAAAGTTGTTTAGAATTTGTCATGTTAAAATTACCTGCAACAATTAAATTCTTATGTTTCCAGTTACTTTGACGCAAAAATGGATGTACACTTTCTATACTGTTTTTTCCAAAAGTTCCATAACGTACATGCCCTAAAAACAAGTTTCCTACATAAGGCATATTTTCTTCTTGCCAAGCAACATCGTCTTTTTTAGTTGGGTTTTGTTCTAAAACACCATTTAATCGTTCATTAATTTGTGCAAAAATATCTTGTATTGGCTGTGATTGGTTAGAGCGAACTCTGCTAATATATCTTGTTCCTGGTGCTACATTAAACTTTACACTTGCAAAACCAGCACCATCTTGACCACGATTGTGCTGTTTTTCCATCAATAAATACATTTTATTTATTCCATAAAAAGCAGAACCGTATTTATCTTTATAAAACTGTAAAGGTTTTTTTAATCGAACAAGTGCAATTCCACATTCGTGTTTAATAGCATCACTCATTGGTATTTATAGTTTTTTGTTGTGTTGTTGTAAAAAAAAATCCGCAGTCGAAAAACCGCGGATTAAAATTAAGACATTTTTATGTCAAATTGTGTTAATTCTTTAAAAGCTTGCAAACGCGTTTTAACTTCTTCTGCTGTAAGCTCTTGCATACGTTCTGTACCAAATTTTTCTACACAGAAAGAAGCTAAATTAGAACCATAAATAATAGCGTTTTTCATATTCTCAAAAGAAACATCTTCTGTTTTTGCTAAATACCCACAAAAACCTCCTGCAAATGTATCTCCTGCTCCTGTTGGATCAAAAACTTCTGCCAAAGGCAAAGCTGGTGCAAAAAACATATTGCCTTCATTAAATAATAAAGCTCCATGTTCTCCTTTTTTAATCACCACATATTTTGGGCCCATTGTATGAATTTTCTTGGCTGCATTTACCAAAGAATATTCTCCAGAAAGCTGACGTGCTTCTTCATCATTAATCGTAATTACATCTACTCTTTTTAAAACAGTATGTAAATCTTCTAGAGCAATATCCATCCAAAAATTCATTGTATCTAAAACAACTAATTTTGGTCTTTCATTCATTTGATCTAAAACAGATGCTTGTGTTAATGGGTGTAAATTACCTAACATAACAATACCTGCATCTTTAAAACTTTCTGGCACAACTGGTGTAAACGTTTCTAAAACATTTAATTCTGTGATTAAAGTATCTCGTGAATTCATATCATTATGATATTTACCACTCCAGAAAAATGTTTTACCGTTTTTATCAATCTCTACTCCATCAGTATTAATTCCTTTAGAGTTCATCATTTTTAAATCTGACTCTAAAAAATCTGCACCAACTACAGATACAACTCCTGTTTCTATACCAAACTGAGAAGCTGCCAAACCAATGTAACTTCCTGAACCTCCTAAAATTTTATCGGTTTTACCAAAAGGTGTTTCAATTGCATCAAAAGCGACTGTACCTACTGCTAATAATTTACTCATTTCTTAGATTTTATGCGTAATTTTGCATTTTACAAAAAACGCTTTTTAAAAGGGCAAAAATAAGTTTTAAAAATGACTATCAAAGAAATACAAGAAGAAATTATTGATGAGTTTTCTATGTTTGATGATTGGATGGAACGTTATGAATACATTATAGAATTAGGAAAATCGTTACCAATTATAAATGATGCATACAAATTAGACCAAAACTTGATTAAAGGTTGCCAATCTAAAGTTTGGTTGTATTCAGAATTGGATGAAGATAAAGTAAAGTTTACTGCAGATAGTGATGCCATTTTAACAAAAGGAATTGTGGCACTTTTATTGCGAGTATATTCTGAACAAAAACCAGCAAATATTTTAGCTGCAGAAACCAGTTTTATTGATGAAATTGGACTGAAAGAACATTTATCTCCAACAAGAGCAAATGGTTTGGTTTCTATGATAAAACAAATAAAAATGTATGCAATTGCGCAACAAACAAAATTATAAATAACAATGACTGACAAAGAATTAGACGAAATAGGAGACAAAATTGTACGTGTTTTAAAAACAATTTATGATCCTGAAATACCTGTAGATATTTACGAATTAGGTTTAATTTATGATGTTTTTGTTTCTGATGAAAACAACGCGAAAATTTTAATGACCTTAACATCGCCAAATTGCCCAGTTGCAGAAAGTTTACCAAGAGATGTAGAAGATAAAGTTAAATCTTTAAAGCAAATAAACGAATGTGAAGTAGAGATAACATTCGACCCAACTTGGACACAAGAAATGATGAGTGAAGAAGCAAAGTTAGAATTAGGGATGTTGTAAGTTTAGTATTTAGTATTTAAAACTAAAAAAAATACAACGACTGTCATTTCGAAATGAGACTTTTTGTCGATTGAGAAACCTCAACTTTGAAACTTAAATAAAATGGAAGAAATCATAAACAGAGTATCTAACAGTAAACTAAAAACCTTTGATTTAGAGGAAATTTATCCTGAAGGAAAACGTGTTTTATTTGATGTAAAAGATTGGTTGTTTCAAGAATTAATTCTCAAAGAAAAAGATTTTAGAGCTTCAGTTAAAAACCACGATTGGTCACAGTACAAAAATTCTTTTGTGGCAATTAACTGCTCTGTAGATGCTATTATTCCTTCTTGGGCTTTTATGTTGGTGGCTTCAGAAATGATTCCGTTTGCAAATAAAGTGGTTATTGGAGATTTAGAATTGCTAGAAACAGTTATTTATCAAGAATTAATTGGCTTTTTAGACTTTAAAGAATTTGCTAATTCACCAGTAATCATAAAAGGTTGTGCAGATAAACCTATACCAAATTCTGCCTACGCCTTTTTAATTGAAAAACTACAACCTATTGCAAAATCTATAATGTTTGGTGAAGCTTGTTCTACAGTACCACTTTATAAATCAAAAAAATAGTTTTATTATTTTGTAGATAATAGTATTTTTGTTTTTCAATTTTTTTAAAGTGAGAAGATTCATCCTTCTTTTATTAATTAGCTCATCTACTGTTTTTTATTCTCAGAAAAAGAAAAAAGATACGTTACCAACTCCTAAATGGAAAATTCACGGAAGATTTGCATTTGTCTTTAACCAATCTTCTTTTTCTAATTGGGCTTCTGGTGGTGAAAACACAGTTGCAGGAAATTTTAACGTGAATTACGATTTTAACTACAAAAAAAATAATATAAACTGGGATAGCAGAATTATTACAAGTTATGGTTTAAGTCATTTAAGCGAAAAAGGGTGGAGAAAAACTGACGACAGATTTGAATTTAATACATTATTAGGTATCAAAACTACCACCTATTGGTTTTTTTCTTTTATCGGAAATTTTAGAACACAATATACAGATGGGTTTAATTACAAAACTGAGCCCAAAACCTTGGTTTCAGAGTTTTTATCTCCTGCTTATTTAACTTTTGGACCAGGAATGTTATGGAAAAAATCTGATAATTTAAACATAAATATTGCACCAGCTACAGCAAGATATACCTTTGTAAATGATTTTTTTTCTGGAAAATTTGGTGTTGAAGATGGAGAAAATGTAGCTTTTAGTTTCGGTTTTAACTTATCTGGATATTTTAAATTTAATTTGATGGAAAACATCGAAATGGAAAATATATTATCTATTTATTCAGATTATTTAGCCAAAATTGGTAATATAGATGTCGATTATCAAACAAATATTCGTTTTAAAGTGAATAAGCATATTAAAATGCAAATGACTTTTCATACCATTATAGATGATAATTCTTCCAGTAGAATTCAGTTTAGACAGTTATTTGGTTTAGGCGTTAATTATAGTTTTCACGAAAAAGTGACTTATTAATTTTTTTATTGTCTAAAATAAGAAAAGTGTACTTTTGCACTTTTAAAATAAAAATCAACATAAAATGAAAAAATTATCAATCTTATTTTTATTGGTATGTATTAGTTTTTCTGCAAATGCACAAACAGCTGATGAGTTAAAAAAAGAAATAGCTCCAAAAAAAGCAGAAATCGCAAAATTACAGGGTGAAGTAGGTGCTCTACAAGCTAAAATAGACGCACTTCCAGGTTGGAGAAAAGGTGCTTTTGGTACAATTGGTGCTAGTTTATCTGGTTTTAACAACTGGTATTCTAGAAATGCACCAAATGCTTCTGCTGGTAATATTGGTATTACAGTAAATGGTTTTGCAAATTTAATTGAGGAGAAATTCTTTTGGAGAAACTCAGCTGCCATCAACTTAGGTTGGGTTAAATTAGATGATAAAACACCTGGTGTTACTGGTGATGAAGATTTTGAAACGGCTACAGACGTTTTTACAATTACTTCTTTATATGGTAAGAGATTAAATAAAAAATGGGCATTATCTGCTTTAGCTGAATACAGAACAACAATTATAGACAATTTTAATAACCCAGGATTTTTAGATTTTGGTGTTGGTTTTACTTGGACCCCTACAAGCAGATTAGTAGTAGTAATGCATCCTGCAAACTACAATACAATTTTTAGCAAAGCGAATACTGTTTTTACTTCTTCTCCTGGTGGAAAGTTGGTTGCAGATTATACTGCTACACATCATAAAATTAGCGTAAAATCTAATTTCTCTATGTTTCAAAGCTATAAAGACACAGATTTATCTAACTGGACTTGGACTAATTCTTTCGGATATAAAATTTGGAAGGGTATAGGTTTAGGGTTTGAGTTTGGTTTGCGTAATAACAAACAAGAGGCTGCAAACTTTCAAGGAACTACTTTAGTGGCAGCTGATAATAATACACAATCTTATTGGTTATTTGGGTTGGGTTACAACTTCTAAACAACTAAAACAAAATCATATTTAACCTCGAAAAAGAAATTTTTTCGAGGTTTTTTATTGATAAAAAGTTACATCTTAAAAATCATATTTTAGTATTATAAATAACTTACGTATATTTGGTTTACCAAATTGGTTAACCAGTTTAATTTTTATTGAC
>JBGCFX010000051.1:0-12791 GCA_045110395.1 Polaribacter sp. | reverse complement strand
CCAAAACAATAATTAGAATCTTCGTTTACAATATGATCTTGATTGATGGCTTTTAAATCTCTACGTCTGTCTTGCACGTTTTTACCACGTTCTAAAACTACTGGTTTGTATCCCAATTCTATACAACGTAAAGCTGCATACATTCCTGCAGGACCAAAACCAACAATATGAATTTCTTTAGCCTTAGAAACGTCTTTATAATCAAAAATAGTTTCTGATTTTTCTGTAATAGCTTCGTTTATGTAAATAGCCACTTTATAATTAAAGATGATGTCTTTTTTACGAGCATCAATCGATTTTCGTAAAACTTTTACAGCAGAAATTTCACTTTTATCAACTCCTAATTGTTTAGAAGCTTTGTAGAGCAAAATATTTTCTTTGCGTTCTTCTATTAAATTTACTCTGAGTTGAATTTCTTTAACCATTCTGCAAAAGTAATTAAATTAAAGATTGAATGTTGATGAAAATTAAATAGAAAGTAAAAACAATATAGTGATAATTATAGCTTGTTGAATTAGAAAAAAAATCAACTATAGAATATTTATTCTACTTCAACAATGCAAGAAAACCAATGTCTAAATTTAATGAAGAAAAGAGTTGTTTTTAACTCAGTTCTTTGTTTGCAATATTTATCTTCGAATGATTAATTTATGTTTTAACTGTTCAATCCCACCACTAAATCTTGAGCTAAAATATCTTAAGTTATTTATAGTAAAGAAATATTTTGGCATCAGGTATATTTCTGCATTATTTAGGGAGGTTAAAATCCTATACCACTTCCAAATATTAAATTTATTTTTTATAAAATATCGACCAGAAACACCAAGTGTTTGTAGACCCCAAGTAAATTTGAAAGCAAAAAATAATGGTTGTGAATTAATTTCTATATCATAATCATTTTTATTAATTGGATTATAATTTTTAAACACTCCGTTACCTAAGGATGCTTTAATATAGCTGTCAATATCTTTAATATAAAATTTAATTGGTTTCATTTTTTTTAAAAAGATATTAGCGAATTTTGATTTCATTTGAATGTGTCTTTCAATAAAAGCTTTTTTTATTTCATCTGTGCCTATTTTTTCACTATCATAATAATTCAGCTCACTTTTATTGTTATAGAAGGACATTAATTTATTTAGAGACTTTTTTGAACTATGAGCATTTAATTTATTTAAGTTTAATGTTTCATTGATAGATAAGACTTCACATCTTAAATCATTTTTAATAAAATAATCGTAAACATCTTCAGGTGTATTTGCATAATCGTTAATAAATTTATTATCGTTCATACAGAAATAAATAAATGATGCTATAGGAATTGTAATATCTGCATTTAAAGAAATATGATTTTCAGTCATAGTTGCGAGTTTCTTTTTTGCTTTTTCTACCAAATTGGTTTCATAATTAATCAATCCATTGTAACCTGCCATTGAAAATTGATTTAAAACAACATCTATTTTACCTAATTTTTTGATGTAGTTTTTAGCATCTTTATTACTAATTTCACAATCATTCAAGTTTAAAACAACTTTATCTTTATCAATAACAGCGAGTGAGGAATCCATTTGACCAATTTGAGTTATCTGAATCTTTGTTTTAGAGGTAAGCTCCTTTACTTTTTGATTGGGAAATAATTTTATTTTTTTAAAACCTAACTTTTTAAAAGCATCAGGCATTTTCGTTGAGTTATTTTTTTGAAACAGGATAGTAACATTTTCTTTAAAATTTTTTGGTAATGATTTTAAGGTTGGAAAATGAAAATGATCAGGGTGTTCGTGAGAAATCCAAATATAATTTATTTTATCAAACTGTGAATTATTCCAATTAGGTTCAGGAAATAATTTCCACGAATCATTAAAGGCTGTGCCAAATAACCAAGGGTCAGTCCAAATTAAACAATCTTCTGTTTCTATTATTACTGAAGCTTGGGATACAAATGTTATTTTCATTTTATTTTTTTAGGAATTATTGCAAATGAACAAATGTGACGTCGTTTTAATGACTTATATTCGTCGTAAGCGAAGTTAGAAGAAAAAGAGTTTAGAAACAAATTAAATTAAACTCGCTTTTAGCATTCTGTCATTCCCAAATAAGTCTTTTTTAAGAACGATATTTTTAAAACCTTTTTCTTGTAACATTTCAAAAGTTTCTTTGCCTAAATATTGGTTGATTTCAAAAAATAGCAATCCGTTTTTAGTAAGGTTTTTTTTGGCTAAATCAGCAATTTTTTTATAGAACAGTAACGGATTTTCATCAGCAACAAACAACGCCAAATGAGGCTCGTTTTGTAAAACATTATTTTTAATTTCTACTTTTTCTAATTCTCTAACATAAGGTGGATTCGAAATAATAATATCGAAATTCTGTAATAAATCTTGAGCTCTCAAAATATCTATTTCCATAAAATTAATAGCAACTTTATTTAAAATTGCATTTTGTTTCGCAATTTTTAAAGCTTTAGAAGAAATATCAATAGCAGAAATTTCGATATTTTTAAGATTTTTAGCCAAAGAAATAGGAATACAGCCAGTTCCTGTGCCAATGTCTAGAATAGACAATTTTGAAACTTTGAAACTTTGAAACTTTGAAACCTCCATAAGAATCCACTCCACCAATTCTTCAGTTTCAGGTCTTGGTATTAAGGTGTTTTCATCAACAAAAAAAGGCAAACCGTAAAATTCAGTTTTTCCTAAAATATATTGTAGAGGTTCTTCTTTTTTTAATCTTTTAAGAATGGTTTTTAAATCTGTAAGAGTTTTATCATCAATAAAAAAATGGGGTTTTAAAACAGTATCAATTCTTTGTAAACTTAGTTTTTCTTCAATAATTATAAAGAAAAAACTATCAATTTCTGTTTTTGGATATATTTCTGATAATTCATCAATAAAAAAAAATCTAAATTCTTTGAGTGTCATATTTTTTTAATCATCCAAACATTACAATTATAATGACAGGTATTTCCCAGAGGTTGCTCTAAATTGGTAAACCCATATTTTTTGTAGAGTTTTACAGCTGCTTTCATATAAGGCAAGGTTTCTAAATAACAATTATCGAAACCAAAATTTTTGGCAGTATCTAAACATTTAGAAATCAATTTTGTACCTAAACCTTTGCCTCTTGCTTCTGGCAAAAAGTACATTTTTTGTAGCTCGCAAGTATTACCCTCAAAATTATCTAATTGTGCAATTCCTGCACCACCAATCACTTTATTTTTATGTTCTAAAACAAAATAAACAGCTTTGTTTTTTTGATAAGTTTCAAACATTTGGTCTGTAGCCTCATCTTCATAAGCAGTTCCTATTTTTGGAGCGCCCATTTCTAAAATAACATTTCTAATTACAATTGCCATTTGTGCATTGTCTTTAGGTTTTATTTCTCTAATAATATAGCCTGAATTTGTCATTTAATACTGTATTTTTGCAAGAGCAATTTACCTAATTTTTTAATTATTTCTAATGAAAAATCTTTTATATTTTACGTTTTTATTTTTATTGATAACAAGCTGTTCTGTAAACAAAGAGCCTGTTTTTATTAAAGTTGATAATATAAAAGTAATAAGTGTTGCTACAGATACAATTCGTTTAAAAGCTGAGGCTTTTTTTACGAACCCAAATGATGTTGGTGGTAAAATTTCTACAGACGAAATTAAAGTAATTATAAATGGGGCAGAGGTTGCACAAGTTTCTTCTGAGGAGTTTAAAGTGCTAGCAAGAAAAGAATTTGTAATTCCGCTAAAAGTTGTTATCCCTGCAAAACGTGTGTATGAAAATAATAAAGGGGGTATTTTAGGAGGATTGATAAATTCCGTTTTAAACAAATCTATTAAAGTGCAATTTAAAGGCAATATAAAATACAAGTTTTTAGGTTTTAAAAGAGAGTTTATTGTGGATGAAATTAAAGAAATTAAGTTATAATTGAATCACGAAAAATACATAAAACGTTGTTTGCAAATTGCTAAAAACGGAATTGGAACTTCGCGTCCAAATCCTTCTGTTGGTGCAGTTATTGTTTTAGACGATAAAATTATTGGCGAAGGTTTTACATCACCTTTTGGTGGAAATCACGCAGAAGTAAATGCAATTAATTCTGTAATAGATAAAGACCTTTTAAAAGAAGCTACCATTTATGTAACTTTAGAACCTTGTTCACATTTTGGGAAAACACCACCTTGTGCAGATTTAATTGTAAAACATCAACTTAAAAATGTAGTAATTGGTTGTGTAGATTCTAATAGTTTGGTTGCTGGTGAAGGAATTGAACGATTAGAAAATGCAGGAATTAATGTTATTGTTGGAGTTTTAGAAGCTGAATGTAGAAAACATCATAAACGTTTTTTAACGGTTCAAGATAAAAAACGACCTTATATTATTTTAAAATGGGCAGCAACCAAAGATGGTTTTATTGCACCAATATCTAAAAATGAACAAAAACCTGTTTTTATTTCTAATCAATATTCTCAACAATTAGTCCATAAATTAAGAGGAAAAGAACACGCAATTTTAGTGGGTACAAATACTGTAATTGCAGACAACCCAAAGCTAAATGTTAGAAGTTGGTCTGGAGAAAACCCAGTAAGAATTATTTTAGATAGAAGTTTAAGAATCTCAGAAAAATCGAATGTTTTTGATGAAACTGTAAAAACGATTGTGATTACAGAAAAAGAAAATTGTCAGTTCGAGCGCAGTCGAGAACTAATTTTCGAAAATATCAATTTCTCTAAAAATATTGCTCTTCAAATTTGTGAAGTTTTACAGAAACATAAAATTCAGTCTGTAATTATAGAAGGAGGTACAAAAACTTTACAAACTTTTATTGATGAAAATTTATGGGATGAAGCCCAAGTTTTTATTGGTAATAAAGAGTTTGGGGCAGGAGTAAAGGCACCAGTTCTTAATAAAGCTGCCAAAAAAGTAACAAACATTAAAAATGATGTTTTAAAAATAGTTACAAATGATTAAAAATATCATATTCGATTTTGGCGATATTTTTATCAATTTAGATAAAATAAAATTTGCTAAGGAATTAAATAAATTAGGAATTTTAGAAGATAATGAAGAAATGAAACCTGTTTTAAATAAATATGAAATGGGATTAATTTCTACAGAAGAATTTTTACAGTTTTTTCATAATTTATTAAAAATACCAAAAGAAGATTTGGTTTTAGCTTGGAATTCTATTTTATTAGATTTCCCTAAAAAACGATTAAAATTCATTCAAGAACTAGCAAAAAGTAAAAAATACAGATTGTTTCTGCTTAGCAATACAAACGATTTGCATATTTCTTGGATTCAAGAAAATTGGGGGATGAAATTGTATTCTGAATTTAAGAAATGTTTTGAGCAATTCTATTTAACACATGAAATTAATTTTAGAAAACCAAATACAGATATTTTCGAGTTTGTATTAAATTCTAACAATTTAATTGCTAATGAAACTTTTTTTGTAGATGATACAAAAGAAAATACAGAAGCAGCGAAATCTTTAGAAATACATACTTGGCATTTAATTCCAGGTAAAGAAGATATTACAGAATTATTCACTAAAAACCATATTTAAGTTGATTTTTTTATTATTAAGCGTTCTTTTTTCTACAGGTTTATTTGTCATTTTTAAATATTTTGGTATTTACAAAATTGATGTTTTAAAAGCCATTTTTATAAATTATATTGTTGCTTTTTCAATGGGTTTTTTATTGGCAGAAAGACAAATACCAATTTCAGAAATTTATTTAGAACCTTGGTTTTCTGGTGCCTTAGTTTTAGGAGCGTTATTTGTGTCTATCTTTTTTGTGATGGCAATGACAGCTCAGAAAAACGGAGTTTCAGTAACTTCAATTGCAGGTAAAATGTCTGTAGTAGTTCCTGTTTTTTTTGGGATAATTTTGTATAATGAATCTGTAACTTTCCTAAAAATACTCGGAATTATTATTGCATTGGTTGCTGTGTATTTATCTTCTGTAAAAGAAGAAAAATCTAATAATAAAAGTACTTTACTGTTTCCTGTTTTGCTTTTTATAGGCTCAGGAATGATAGATACACTTTTAAAATATGTGCAAACAAATTATGTTTCTGAGCAAGATGTTTCTATTTTTTCTGGAAGTTTATTTGGTATTGCAGCTATTTTTGCATTTGTAATTTTAACTTTCAAGTTTCTTAAAAAAAGAACCTCTTTTGGTTACAAAAATATTATTGCTGGTATTGTTTTAGGTGTTCCTAACTATTTTTCTATCATTTTTTTAATCAAAGCTTTGCAAACTGATGGTTTTGAGAGTTCCACACTTTTTACAATAAATAATGTGGCAATTGTAATTGTATCGACTTTAGTAGGTTTATTTTTATTTAAAGAACATTTTAGTCTAAAAAATAAAATAGGAGTTGCTTTGGCAGTTTTTGGAATTGTTTTGGTTACAATTGCGTAATTTTACTACACAGAGATTCACAGAATTTTTTTAGATAGATTTCAAGAATTTTTACTGCCAAATATGAAGTGAAATTTCACAAACAAGCTCAGATTTCCCCTTTGGGGATGTGTCTGAAAGACAAAGGATTATGAAAGACACATACAAAACAATAGAAAAACCATCAAAAGAAACGCTTTTTAAAGAAAAAGGCAGTAAGTTTTTTGGTTATGCTTTTCCTGTTTTGTCAGAAGAAGATGTAAAAACTTGTTTAGAAGAATTGAAAAAGAAACATCATTCTGCACGTCATTTTTGTTATGCCTATCAATTAGGAATCGAAAAAATAAGATTTAGAGCCAATGATGATGGAGAACCTAATAATTCTGCAGGTTTGCCAATTTATGGTCAAATTCAATCTTTTAATGTTACTAATATTTTAATTGTTTCTGTGCGTTATTTTGGAGGAACAAAACTAGGAGTTGGTGGTTTAATTTCTGCTTATAAAACGTCTGCTCAGCTTACTTTAGAAGCCTCAGATATTTTAGAAAAAACCATTAATATTCAGTATAAATTGACTTTTAACTACGATTTGATGAATGCAGTACAAAGAATCATCAAAGAAAAAAATATTGAAATTATCAACCAAAAATTAGAAATGTATTGTGAGTATGTTATTTCTGTCAGAAAAAATGATGCTGATGCTATTTTTGAGATATTTGAGAATTTGTATAAGGTTGAGGTTGTCGTTTTGGATTGATGTATAATTTCTGTAACTTAGCTTAGTGAATCATAGCTTGAATGCAAATTATGCCAAAGAAAAATAAATCTAATAAATCTGATTTTGAAGATGTAAAACTAATTTATGAGTTTAAGTATAATGCTGTAAAAGAAACAGCTTTAATTTTAACTAAAGGAGTATCTTTTTATCTTGCTATAATAGCAGTTTTAATTGGTTATGTTATGACTAGAAGTGTTTCTGATGATACAAAAAATTATGTGATATTAATTGTGTCTTTCGTAAGTATTTCTGTTCTAATTTCTGGAATTGTTTTAGGTTGGGGTGTTATTAAAGGTTTAAAATCTATAGAGAAAATTTTAGAATATAATAATGAGCATTTATTCAAAAAATTAGAAGTTGATAAATTTTTTAATCGTGGTAAACTAGCATCAAAAGTAGTTTTGGTATGTGTTTTCTTAGCAGTATTTATTTTTGCTTTAGTAGTTTTAAATATGGATATAAAAGATTTATTAGTAAAAACTTCAAATAATATTTAATCTTTTTATCAATTTTAATACTTATTCAAACCCCAAACCTTCCAACAAATAATCAGGACATCTTGCAGGTTTCATTGTTTTTCTGTTTATAAAAGCCAAAACAGTATTTCCTGTGCAAATTAAATCGTCATTCTGGTTTTTAATTTCATAATCAAATTCAATCTTTACCATTGGTTTTTTTTTTTTTTTTTTTTGTATGGTTAAAACATTATCATTCAAAGCAGATTTTTTAAAATTACATTTTAACGAAATTACAGGAAGCATTATTCCACTGATTTCCATATCTTTGTAAGTGACTCCTAAAGAACGCATCCATTCAGTTCGTCCTAATTCGAAAAATTGAGCGTAATTTCCATGATAAACGACACCCATTTGGTCGGTTTCAGAATATCGAATTCTTGTTTTTGTTGATGATTTTTTCAATTGGTATAGACAAAATTTATTTTACCATTTTACGTAAAAAATAATTAATAATCAATAGCAAATACATTTTTTTATACTGTTTTTTATTCACACTTTTGTAAAGCTTTAGAAAAAGAGATTAAAAGTCCCTATTTAACCAAAATAATAACTTAAAAATTTACATCAATTAAATGACTGTAACTGCTGACTCAGTTTGGAATGAATGTTTGACCTTTATAAAGGACAACATTAAACCACAAGCTTACAAAACTTGGTTCGAACCAATAAAGCCAGTAAAACTTTCAGGAGAAGCACTAACTATACAGGTGCCCAGTAAATTTTTTTATGAATGGTTAGAAGAACATTATATTAAACTTTTGCGAGTTGCATTGGTAAGACAATTAGGTAATGATGCCAAATTGATTTATGATGTAAAAATGGAAAACAATTATAGTTCTAATAGACCGCAAATTGTTAAAATACCAAGCTCTAACAGAGATCCTTTAAAGCCACAAAAAGTTACAGTTCCTTTAGATTCTAGTAAAAGAGAATTAAGAAACCCATTTATAATTCCTGGATTACAGAAAGTAAAGATAGAATCTCAATTAAATCCTAATTACAGTTTTACAAACTTTATAGAAGGAGATTCTAATAGATTAGCACGTTCTGCAGGAATGGCTGTAGCCAATAAACCTGGAGGAACTTCTTTTAATCCATTATTAATTTATGGTGGAGTAGGTTTAGGAAAAACACATTTAGCACACGCTATTGGTGTAGATATTAAAGACAAATACCCAGATAAAACTGTTTTATATATTTCTTCAGAAAAATTTACACAACAGTTTATAGATTCAGTAAAATCGAATACCAGAAATGATTTTATTCACTTTTATCAAATGATAGATGTGCTACTTATTGATGATGTTCAGTTTTTATCAGGAAAAGCAGGTACCCAAGACGTTTTCTTTCATATTTTTAACCATTTACATCAAAATGGAAAACAGGTAATTTTAACTTCGGATAAAGCACCTGTAGATATGCAAGATATAGAACAACGTTTGTTATCTCGTTTTAAATGGGGATTGTCTGCAGAATTACAAGCACCAGATTACGAAACAAGAATTTCTATTTTACAAAATAAATTATACAGAGATGGTGTAGAAATGCCAGAAGAAATTGTAGAATATATTGCTAAAAATATAAAATCTAATGTTAGAGAATTAGAAGGTGTTATTATTTCTATGATTGCACAAGCTTCTTTTAATAGAAAGGAATTTTCTTTAGAATTGGCAAAACAGATTGTAGATAAGTTTGTAAAAAATACAAAGAAAGAAGTTTCTATAGATTATATTCAGAAAGAAGTTTCTAAGTATTTTGATATGGATGTGGCTACATTGCAATCTAAGACAAGAAAACGTCATATTGTACAAGCAAGACAATTGGCAATGTTTTTTGCAAAAAGATTAACCAAAACTTCTTTGGCAAGTATTGGGAATCAAATTGGGCAAAGAGATCATGCAACTGTTTTACATGCTTGTAAAACCGTAGACAACTTATCTGAAACTGACAAGCAATTTAGAAAATACGTAGACGATTTAACCAAGAAGTTAACTTTCTAAAAACTCAATCACTTTTTTAAAATTTGTCATTCCTGTGAAAACAGGAATCTATTTTTATTAAACTTTTTCTACGCTCAAACTTTTTAAGACAGAAATAGTTTCTTATTTTTAACCAAAGTTATTATTGATGAAAAAAATATTGATGGTTTGTTTGGGTAATATTTGCAGATCACCATTAGCAGAAGGGATTTTACAATCTAAAGTAAATGCTAATAAAATTTTTGTAGATTCTGCAGGAACTGCTGCTTATCACATAGGAAATAAACCAGATGAACGCTCTATACAAGTTGCTGATAAATACGGAATAAATATAAAAAACCAAAGAGCAAGAAAGTTTGTTGTAAAAGATTTTGACGAATTTGAAATTATTTATGCTATGGATGAAAGCAATTTTGAAAACATACTTTCGTTAGCAAGAAATGAAGATGATGGACTAAAAGTGAAAATGATTTTAAATGAAACACATCCGAATCAAAATTTCAGTGTTCCAGATCCTTATTATGGAGGAAATCAAGGTTTTAATAGTGTCTACAAAATGTTAGATGAAGCTTGTGAAATTATTGCAAAAAAAATATAAATTATGCTTGGTAAACTCTATTTAATCCCCACAACTTTAGGAGAAACTGAACCTTTAGAAGTAATGCCTTTGTCTGTTAAAAAAGTGGTTGAGCAAATTGATTATTATATTGTTGAGAACGAAAAATCTGCAAGAAGGTTTATCAAAAAAATATCACCAAAAAAATCGCAACCTTCCTTACAATTAATGTTGTTAGATAAATATGCAGAGGAAATAGAAACTACAAAATATTTAGACGTTTGTAAAGAAGGAATAAATATAGGTTTATTATCTGAAGCAGGAGTTCCTGCAGTTGCAGATCCTGGAGCCAGTATTGTTAAAATGGCACATCAAAATAATATTCAGGTTGTTCCTTTAGTTGGACCAAGCTCCATTTTAATGGCAATGATGAGTTCTGGTATGAATGGACAAAATTTTGCTTTTAACGGCTATTTACCTATTGATAAATCTGACAGAAAAAGAGCGATTAAAGATTTAGAGAAATTATCGAAAGACAAAAATCAGTCACAAATTTTTATAGAAACACCTTATAGAAACGAAAAAATGTTTGCAGACCTAAAAGCAGCATTAACACCAACAACCAATTTATGTATTGCTGCAGACATCACTTTACCAACTGAATATATAAAAACTATGGAAATGAAAGACTGGAAACATCAACAACCAGATTTACACAAAAAACCTGCTATTTTTATAATTCATAAATAAATTGGATGAAATATTCATACACAATTTTATATGTGAAAAGTGTAATCGACACCATTGAGTTTTATGAAAAAGCATTTGGTTTTACTCGTAAATTTATAACTCCAGAAAATGATTATGGAGAACTTCTAACAGGAGAAACAACTATTGCCTTTGCTTCTTTAGAATTAGGGAACTCTAATTTTAAAATAGGATTTAAAAAAATAAAAAAAGCTAAAAAACCTTTTGGAGTAGAATTGGCTTTTACATCAGAAAATATAGATGAAGATTTTAAAAAAGCAATTAAATCTGGTGCAAAAGAATTTGAACCTTTAATGGAAAAACCTTGGAGACAAAAAGTAGGATATGTACTTGATAATAATGGTTTTTTAATTGAAATTTGTTCACCAATTAAAAATTAGGAAATTTCTAAACCTTCGCTTTTTTATCAGCAACAATATTAGAAACATCATAACCACCAAACTTTTTTATGTAAGAATGGATAGTGGCACCATAAGCATCAGAAAAACGCTGAGTTCCATTACTTCGTAAATACTTTTTTACATTTCCTGCACCACTTAAATGAGCAGCTGCTAAAATTCCTGATTCTGTAATTTTAATTCCGTTTATAGTTTTACCTACAGAACGTTTAATGTCTTTTCTTAAAATCCATTTATTTACTTTACACAAAGCCACAAAAGCTTTTTCTTGTAGTTCAGGGTTTCTTAAAAAATCTTGCGTATTATAAATTCTAAATCTTTGCAAGGTTGTTCTTCCAAATTGATATTTTCCTAAATATCCTAAAGTATTTACAACTCTATATTTTCCTTGAGATTCTTTAAAAGCCAAAGCTTCTTTAAAACCTACAAAGTCTTTTTGTAAATAAGGAATGTTGTAATCTATAAATTCTGGAAGTGGATTTGATTCTACAGTACTTGTTCTTTTATCAATGGTAGTTGCGTTGATAAATACTAAAAACACGATACTTAAAAATAAAAACTTTTTGATATTAATTTATCTTTCTGTTTTGCACTGCAAAGTTATAATCAATTTTTAAATATACTGATTATCAATATGTTAAAGTTTGCTAAAAATGCAAATAATGGAATTTTAATTGACCTTTAGTATTAATTTCTAAGGTTGGAGCAGGAATTTTTATGAAGTTGATAACAGAAAAGACAGTTTTTAAGAATTTTGATTTTGTCTTTATCTTTACTAAATCGATATCGAGACTCAAATAAAATTGTCTATAAGGGTTTTGAAGCACAGCATTCTGCGAATTTTCATTTCCAAAAAGCATTCCATCTGCTCCATAACCAAAAGCAACATTTAACCATTTTGGGAAATTCCCTTTCTTATTAAAAGACCATACATTTGCAGAAAGCCAATACGTTTGGCCATTATAATCTTTTAAAGCTTGTTGCAAATAATTTTCACCTAAAGTATTAGGTCTTTGTTTGGCAAATTCTGTTTGACTAAAAGAATATTTTAAAGTGATTCTTTGTTCATTCCATAATAATTCTTGGCCAATTAACAAACCTGTACCAGCTGCATTTGCTAAAATATCTCCAGGAGAAGCTCCCCATTCTTTAGAGAATCCGTCTAAAATTTCTACAGCAGTTAAAAAAGCAAAACCATAAGTTGCTCCGTAAATTAATTGATTTTTCTTAGAAACACCAGCCCAATCTAAAACTTCCATCCCAACTTTACCCAAATAATAAGAAGTCATAATATGACCCATTTTATCCATCTGTTTCCAGTCGCTATTATCATTTTTAAAGTGAAAACTAGAACGTGGAAAATCTTTGTACCAAAGTTCATTTAATGCAATTAA
>JBGCFX010000050.1:0-5655 GCA_045110395.1 Polaribacter sp. | reverse complement strand
CAATATAAAGGGTTTTTAGAAGAGAATAAATTATCAACAAACAGAAAAATGTCTAATCAAATAAAAGAGGTTGGTAAAAATATTTCTGCTGCTGTAGATCGTTTTATGAGAGCAAATAATATGGTTTCTGAGGCAAATTCTTATAAGTGGGAATTCAATTTAATAGAAGATAAAACTGTAAATGCTTGGTGTATGCCAGGAGGAAAAGTCGTTTTTTACACAGGTATTATGCCAATTTGTGCCAACGAAAATGGAGTAGCAGCAGTTATGGGACATGAAGTTGCACACGCTTTTGCAAAACATGGACAAGAAAGAATGTCTCAAGGACAACTTCAGCAAATAGGTGGTTTAGCTGTAGCTTTAGGAACTTCTGGTAAAAGTGCAGAAACACAACAAATTTGGAATATGGCTTTTGGTGTTGGTTCTGGTTTAGGAATGTTAAAATTTAGTAGAGTGCATGAACAAGAAGCAGACAGATTAGGGTTGGTTTTTATGATTATGGCTGGTTATGATGGTACAGAAGCTGCAGAAGTTTGGGTAAGAATGAGCCAAAAATCTAATGGAAGTTCGCAGCCAGAAATTTTAAGTACACACCCATCTAATGCATCTAGAATTAAAGATTTAAGAACTTATTTACCAACTGCAAAAAAATATGCTGCACAGTATAATGCACAAGGAAATAGTCAAATAAAAAAATAAGAAAACAAATAGTTTTGTTATCTTGTAACCGTTCTAAAAATAATTTTAGAACGGTTTTTTTGTGAAATATTATTTTAAAAGTTGAAATATAAAAGTGTTTTAAAATAGTATATTTTACAAATTCCGTTTAAAAATAGAGTTCTATAAACTAAATTATAATTATGTTAAAAATTGGAGACAAAAAATTAATAAATGCTTGGGCTTTTTATGACTGGGCAAACTCTGTATACTCTTTAGTTATTAGCACTGCTGTTTTTCCTTTATTTTATAGTGCAATTACTGAAGGAAAAACGATTGAATTTCTTTGGATGAAATGGGATTATCCAGACACTTTATATAGTTATGCTTTGTCATTTTCTTTTTTAGTAGTGGCTTTTATGTCACCCATTTTATCAGCAATCGCTGATTACACAGGAAATAAACTAAAGTTTATGAAATTTTTCTGTTGGTTTGGAGGTTTATCTGTAATCTCTATGTACTTTTTTAAAGATATACATACAGCCTGGGTAGGAATTCTTTGTACAATTTTTGCGAGTATTGGTTTTTGGTCAAGTATTGTTTTTTACAATTCTTATTTACCAGAGGTTGCGTATCCTGAACAACAAGATGCTGCTAGTGCAAAAGGGTTTATCCATGGCTATATTGGTTCTATCATTTTATTAGGGGTTAGTTTATATTTAATTATGTCTCAAGAAGATGGAGATATGAAGTTAACAATGATGCGTTATTCTTTTGTTATGGTTGGTTTATGGTGGATTGGTTTTGCACAAATCACTTTTAAGAAATTACCTAATAATGTGCACAATAGAAAACCAGAAAAAGATTATATATGGAAAGGTTTTAAAGAATTAAAAAAAGTTTGGAATGAACTAAAACATTTTCCAACGTTAAAACATTTTTTAATTGCTTTTTTTCTTTTGAGTGTTGGTGTGCAAACTATTATTTTGTTGGCGACAATTTTTGGTTCATCAGAATTAGGTTTAGGTACTATTAATTTAATTGTTACGGTTTTATTAATTCAAGTTGTTGCTATATTTGGAGCTTGGTTTTTCTCAAGATTATCAGCTAAAGTTGGAAATTTTAAAGCGATTAAAATCACTATTTTTATATGGATTTTAGTTTGTTTTAGTGCTTTTCTTTTAGAAAAAGACTTACCAAATGTAGATATGTATTTCTATGCTTTGGGAGGGTTGTTAGGCTTGGTTTTAGGAGCAATACAATCTTTAACTAGGTCTACTTATTCTAAATTATTGCCAAAAACACACGATAATGCAACCTACTTTAGTTTTTATGACGTTACTGAAAAAATAGCCATAGTTTTAGGAACTTTCGTTTTTGGGTTTTTAATCTATTTAACAGATTCTATGCAATGGAGTGTACTTTCTTTAGCTTTATTTTTTGTGGCTGCTTTAATTGTTTTAAACAGATTGAAAAAAACAGAACACGTGCATTAATAAAAAGCCTTTCTAATAAGTATAAAAACGAAAATCATTAAAGAATATCCTATAAAAAAAGGAATGATAAAATCTATCAATCCTAAAACTAAAAGGATACTTATAATTAATAATTGAAACCCCAAACCAAAAGTAGAAACTAAACTCATTAACCAGTTAGGAAAAGGTTTTCCTTTAGATGCATTTCTGTCTAGAGCATAAATTATTTCATCAAAAAGACCATATAAAGTTTTGTAAATAAAATACAAGATATTTACATTTTTCTGTTTTTCTCCAGGTAAAGCAATAGGAGTGGAGTCTTCAAAAATTCTACTAGTGGTATCTCCTTCAAATCGGTTTCTAAGAATTACATAATAGTAATTGTACAAAGTACCTTGTAATTGAATGCCGAAAAAACCAAGTAACATCCATAAAAAATGAATATCTGTTAGATACCAAATGGTTGTAAAAATAATGAAGTTTAATATGATATCTGAAACTGAATCTAAAAATCTGCCTGTATAAGAAGGCGTTTCTTTAACTCTAGCTAATTCACCATCTGCAGCATCTAAAATAGATTTAAAAATTAGAAAAAAACCTGCAGCCCAATAATATCCTTTATACATGCAAAAAACCCCAATTAAACCAGAAATTACAAATGCAATTGTAACATCTACAGGAGTAGCTTTTGTTGGTTTTAAAGCGTTTGCAATTACTCTTGCAATAGGTCTACCATAATCTGATACATCTAAAAATTGATATTCTTTTGGTAATTTGGACATAAAAATGCTTTAGAGTTCGAGCATTTTTATCACTTTAAAAAAGATATAAAACAGCACAAAAATAATAAGGTGCAAAAGTAGAAAAAGTGTAGAATTAAAAAAAGTATATTTTAGAAATAAAAAGTGCTGATTTCTCAGCACTTTTTTATAAAAAAATCAGTTAAAATTATTGAACAGCAATAGTAAAAGATACTTCTAAATCTGTACTACCACCTGCACCAGCAGAAGTACCATTATTAGGTTTAGTTGGCTCATGCTTTAAAATAACAGTTAAATTACCTGTACCTGCAGCACCTGTTGTAACAGTTGTTTCAATACCTAAAGGATTTCCTTTACTATCTTTATCTGTCTTAGTAATTGTTGCACCAGCTACAGAAGTTGCATAGAAAAATTCATGTTCATCTCCTTCTGTCTTAACTTCTACAGTAATATCTTCTGCAGGAGATTCTGTTGCGTTTTCTAATTTTATGACACCTGTATAAGTTGTGTTTGCCTTAAGTGTGCCAATATTAGGTGTATAAATACCATCATTACCTCCTTCACCATCTAAATCTGTAAAAACCATAGTAACAACTTCATTACCATTTGTTAGGGTGTAGGTTACAGTTGTTATTAATTCTTCTTCAGAACCATGGTTATGATCGTCATCATGATCGTCTGAACAGCTTGTAATTGTTAAACTAGAGATAAATAATAAGGCAATTAATTTTATAGTTTTCATTTTGTTTGATTTTATTTGTAAAGTTTTCATTTTTATGTTTTTTAATAATTAATTTTTAATTTGATGTTAAAATTTCTGCCCAATTCATCAGCAAAATATCTCAGTCTATTTAAGTTTTCTCTATAAGTGACATTAAATAAGTTATCGATATTAAATTCAACTTTTAAATTTCCTTTTTTAAATGTTTTAAAAATTGCAGAAGTTCTAAAGTTGAATACTGAGTAAGTATCTGGTGTTGAGCTAATATCAACAAAAACATCTTTTTGCTGAATTGCATTAAAAGTGGTAAAATTATAATCTGGAAACCTGTTTTGTTGAAAAACCGTTTTCTGATTTAAACTAATTGTTAATTGGTTTAATTTTTCGTTTGTATAAGAAATTGTGTTGGTAAAATTTGTGGAAGGCATATGAATTAATGAGGTGTCTTCAGACAAATTATCTCCTTGTAATAAACTTATATTTCCTTGATAATTAAACCTTTTGCTAATTCGTTTGTTTACATCAATATCAATACCAAAAATTTGAGCATTAATTTGATTGTATTCCCAAACAGGAAAAGCGCCTCTAATAGTAGTTGTAATACCTACAGGAATTAATTGTATAAAACCTTTGATGTGTTTGTAATATGGACTGATAGAAAAACCAAAATTTTCATTAGATTTCTCTAAAGAAACTGCAAATTTATTGGCAATTTCTTTGTCTATAGTTAACAAACCAGTTTCTATTCTAGCAGCAGAATGATGCAAACCATCACTAAATAATTCTGACGGATTTGGCACTCTAGATGCTAAACCATAATTGATAAATAACGATATATCATCATTAAAAGATTTAGAATACCCTAAACTTGCAGACATATTATGAAACGTGAATTTCGGATTCGTAAAAATTCTTGTGCCTTCAATTCTACCTGTTTCGAATTCAGGAAACAATTCGTCATAATTATACGTTTCGTTCCAATCTGTTACATTGTAGCGTTTTTTGGCATCAATTCTAGAAAAATCATATCTAATTCCTGCACTTAATTCTGAGCTTTCATTTAGATTGTAATTTGTAATAAAAAAGGTACCTGCATCATATTTATCAAAATCTGGAATTAAAGGATTGGTTCCTGTTCCTGCAATTGCATCATTTTGTTGATAACGAAATAAAACACCCACATCAATTTTAAGATCATCAAAAGAATCAATTTCTAAATTGGTTTGCAAGGTATTTGTAAACAACCTTAAATCTATAACTGGAACATCTTTTTTATCTCCTCTTCTTAAATCGAATTCTTTTCTTCTATTGACTTGTAAATCATATTGTACTGATAACTTCCCCAAATCTTTATAACGTTTATATCCTTCAATTTTTGCTAAATGATGGGTTATTTGTTGTTTTGGGAAATTTATATCATAAGAAAAGTCTCCTGTAACTCTTGGTTCTTTGCTGTTTATGGCATTTACCAAATCGTTTACATTACCAATATGAGAAGACTGTAAAATTGCAAACTCGTTATCTACAAAACTGTAATAGGCACTAAATCCTTTTTCGAAACTGTTATAACCAAATATAAAGGAAGTGTTTATATTCTTTAAACCACTGTTGGTTAGGTAATAATTAGGAGTTTTAAAATCGCCAAACTGTTTGTAATTTGCTTGTAATTTAGCAAAATAACCAGATGTATGCGTTTTTACAATTTCCGAATTTATATTACCACCAAAACCATTGGTGTTAAAAGAGGTTATTGTGTTTCCAAAAATGGAATCTTTAACTGCATATTTTTTCGGTTTTATTAAAATTAAACCTCCAATTGCATCACTACCATATTTTAGAGTATTTGCACCTTTTACAACATTTATTCTTTCACTAGAATTTACGTCTATATTTGGTGCATGTTCATCTCCCCATTCTTGATCAAACATACGTACATTATTATTTATAATTAATAATCTACTACTATGCAAGCCATGAATCATAGGTTTTACAATACTATTTCCTGTATTTAAGGATGATACACCACTTAAAGTATTTAGAG
>JBGCFX010000049.1:0-2597 GCA_045110395.1 Polaribacter sp. | reverse complement strand
GAAAAATATTTAAAGATTTATAGTACATTCTAGCATTAGTGCCTTCTAAACCCATTAATGAGTTTCTAAAAATTTTAGACTCTAGTTCTATTTTATTCAAATTTTCTATGTTGATTTGCATTTTATTAATTTGCTCTTTTATGATACCTTTATGATGTATAGCCGTTTTTTTTAAACGTTTTATGGTTTCAATTTGTAGAAATAATTTTAAATAAATGATTGAGAGTACCCATTTTTTTAGGTACTGTAAAATGATAATATAAAGGTGCTAAACTTAGTAGCTGGAGTTGTTTTTTGTCGACTTTTAAAAGGTAGGCTAAATCATTTAAGCTTTTGCAGGTTTTAAAAGCTTTGGCATTTTTTTATATTTGAAAACTTGTTAATTTCAAATTTGTTTTTTTGTAAAATAGCCATTACCAAAACCAATAGCTTGCCCTAAATGAAAATTTTGTGGCAATTCTAAATTCGTTTCAAATTCAATTGTAAATAGTTTGTGTTTGTGCTTTTTGTTATACCCTAAAGAAGCATATTCTTTATGATGTTGTAAACTTCTAATAGCGAGCCATAAATTAGAATTATTTAAAATTTCTGAACAATGTTCTTTACAGTATTTATCTAAAAATGTTTGTATTGCTTTTACTAATAAACCATTAAAATCTGCAATAACTGCTCCTTTTTTTTGTGTATTGTAATACCAAAAACCATTATTAAAAGTGGCTTTTCTCATAGGTGCCCAAAATTCACTTTTATAAATATTATTATTTTCTTGAATTTTTGGAACATAATTTATTTCAGATATTGCATAATCTGTTACCAAATGTGGGTAGTTGCTCTCCATTAATTGCAACCAAATTTTGGCTAAAGCAATTCCTGTTTTGGTATAAACCATAATACCTAATTGTTTTTTTTGCCAAAAAGGAGCCAATAATTTATCTGTTATAGCACTGTCTTTTTTTGCAGCGTGAATAGTATTTGTTTTTAAGGAAGCTTCATTAAAAAGTGAAACATTATGATTCACTAAAGTATGTATATACGTATTTACTACTTTTAAAAAACTTTTATGTGTATTGCATTTTATATAGGGAAGTTCTATTTTTAGAATAGTAAAGGTGTTAGGCATTAGATTCTATATGTTTTAGTTTACCTATTACATACAAATATTTTAGCAAATTACTCGTGTTGTTGTATAATTGAGATGGTGCTTTGGCAAAAGAAATTCTATCTTGGATATTAATGTCTTTTATTTCGTTTGAGGGGAAATTATCTTTACCAAAATATAATAAGTTACTATGTTTACAGATCTCATTAGCAAAGGTTATATAATCCTTTTTGTAATCTTCAACTTTCCAAATTCCTTGAGGAACTTGATTCTCTAAAATAACCACATCAGCTTTTTTTATTTTTTTCATTTCAGCTTCTAAATCTAAAATATCTATAAAATTTTCAACTTCTATAAAATTTTCATCATTTGAGATATCCGTTTTAAAAGATTTTAAACAGGCTTTAAAACTTTCAGGTAATTTTGTGCCTATTTTATTTATAACAACAATTTTACTTTCTGCTCTTATATTTTTGTTTCTAATTTTAGTTGAAAAAATATACTCTATATCTTTACCAGATTTACCAGTAAATTCTGTAAATTTTTTTATAAATGTATTTTCTGCTGTTTTTTTAAATCCAAAGTAAACTAAAAAAGGTGCTATTATACTAGCAATAGCAAATAAGAAAAGCAAAATAGCTTTCACTCTATAAGCATTAGTATCTAAAATTTCTGATTGTAATTTTAAGATTTCTTTTTCTAAATTTAGTTGCTCTTTTTTTGTATTAAAATATAATTCATAAACATCTACATTTGTAGGGTAAGATATTGTATCTTTTTTTACAATAAATGAATGGTTATCGATTTTCTCTAGTTGAACGTTTTTATTTTCTATGTTTAGCTGAATCTCAGAAATAGCATAGTGATTACTAATTGAAATATAGCTTAAAAAGACTAATAATCCAACCATTAAAAAACTAAACCAATGATAGTTATTGTCTAAAAAACTAAATAATTTTCCCATATTTTAAAATTTTAGTATGTAGATATCCCATTTTCGTTTAAAAAGGAAATATATTTTTTACGGTCTTTTTCTCTAAATTTAGTTGGTTTTTTCTTAACTAACCTTTCCACACAAGTTTTAATAGTTTTAATATCATCATCAGTAAAACTATGATTTATTTTATAGTTTAAAACATTTCTTTTAAAATCATTCATATTAGAGCAATTTTCGAGTAAAGCTTTTATGCCTTCTTTTTTAATTCTGTTTTGTAAAGTCGCTTCATTTCTTAACCTTTCAGCCAAAGCTTCCTGCTCTCTTATCTTTCTGTTTTCTTCATTAATTCTGTTTTGTTCTTCTAAAATTCTTCTTTGCTCATCTTGTTGTTCTTGCTCTAGTCTTCTTTCTTCAGCATTCTCATCAATAATTAATCTTCCATACGCTTTATTAGTCTTCCCACCAATTCCTTTTATTTCAAAGGCTTTTAAAAGAATTTCTTTCATTTCTTTTAATAATTTTTCATTTTCAACTATATCATGTTCAGAATTATTTTTAATG
>JBGCFX010000048.1:0-8370 GCA_045110395.1 Polaribacter sp. | reverse complement strand
CTTGCATTGCCATTATTGCTCCTGGTGTGTGCCAATGATCTGGAGTTGCCATAAAAATAGCGTCAATATCTTTATCGTTAATAATATTTCGAATATCGATTTCAGATTTTATCTTATAATCTATTTTTTTACTAACTTTTTCTTGAGCCTTATCTAATTGACTTGGCATAACATCGCATAAATATTTTAAACGAACATTGCTTTCTTTGGCAGCAATACCTTCTATAAATGAAAAATAACGACGTCCTAATCCTTGAATGGCTAAATTTAATCGATCATTTGCACCAATAATATTTTTATAACTTTTAGCTGTCATTGCATTTGCTGAACTTACTAAACCAATTCCAACAGCAGCAGTTGCTGTTTTTTTTAAAAAGCTTCTTCTATCAGTTTTCATAATTATTTCTTTTTAGTTTTTGGAACTCTAATTTTTATATTTCTGAAAAAGACTTTATCTCCATGATCTTGTAATAAAATCTGACCTTTCTCTAACACTCCAAAGTTGGGCCATTTTGCATATTTACTTTCAGAGACTAATTTTAAAAAATCTTCACTTCCTCGTTCATATTCTAAAACTTTCACATCATTTAACCAATGTTCTACGTGATTGTTTACAGATTTAATATACGCTGTATTCCATTCGCCAATTGGTTTTATTGGTTTTATAGAATTGGCTTCAATTAAATCGTATAAAGAACAAACTGTTCTGCTTCCTTTGTGAGAACCTAATTTAGCATCTGGATGCAAAGCATCATCTAAAATCTGATATTCTAAACCAATAGAAGAACCTGAACCTTTATTAAGTTCAGTATCTACATAATATTTAATTCCGCTATTTGCACCTGGAGTTAATTTGAAATCAACTTTTAACTCAAAGTTACTATATTCTTGTGTGGTTACAATATCTCCACCTGCTGTGGATTCTGCTCCACCAGTTTCAGCAACAATAAGTTCTCCATTTTCTATAGACCATCCTTTATTGGGAAATTTATCTAATTTTGCACCTCTCCAACCTTCAGTTGTTTTTCCATCCCAAAGCATTTTCCAACCTGATTTTTTCTCATCATAAGTTAAATTATTTTTGGTGACTATTGGAAAAATTGTACTTTTTGTGGCATATTTAGCCAAATCTGTGGTTAGTACTTTAGCATTTTTCCACATAATTTGCTTGCCAATATTCTTTTTATTCTTTCCTATTGAGTGCACTTGTAATGCTATAAAACCTGAAGCTGTTTTATCATCAATCAAGTAAGCAGCAGGAATATTATTTATCCAAGTTTTAATGGTATCTCCAATAGCTTCGATTCTATAATGATTCCATTCGTTTTGCTGAAACGCTTTTTGTGCTTCAACATTTTTATCTAATGGATTTAACCATTTGCGCCTTTTTTCATCATAAATCCCTCCACTCCAAGCACGTTTAGAAGGATCAATTTCAACTTGATATCCGTGAACCATTCCATCTCTGTAATAAGGTAGCGAATTACTTCTAATTTGAATACCTGAATTTGTGGTGGGATCCACCTTGAAGTCAATCTCTAAAATAAAATCATCATACATTTTATTTGTGCTTAAAAAAGTATTTGGTGTATCCGTTTTTGTAGTTCCAATTATCACACCATTTTCATTTTTATATGTGGCATTACCACCTTTTATATTCCATCCTTCTAAACCATCTTTTACTATTAAATTAGTCCAAGGTACTTGTTCTTCTGTTTTTTGACAAGAAGATAACATAAGAACTAGTAAAAAAATCTTAGATATAAAAAAAAATATTTTTGCAGGCTTCATAATTCGTTTGAGTGTTTTTATTTGGTTTAAATTTAGTGAAAACTTATCATTAAAAAACCCTTCATTATTTGTTAATAAAGAAGGGTTTTAGTCTATTAATTATTATAAATAATAATTTTTATGAAAAAAATAGTTATAATTATTTTTTGTTTAAATCAATTACTAACTCTTCAAATTTAACGTTTCTATCTCTCATTACTAAAGTGTCTTTAACAGTATGAGTTAAACTTAGTGTTGTTCTAGCAACTACACTCCCGAAAACTTTTCTTTCTACAACTTCTTGATCTTGAAACTGGTATTCTAAGTATATTACATTACGTTTTTCTCCTCCCCATTCATCTCCATCTTCTACCCATTTACCAGTACCAGTTACAGTTTGATTGTCTCCTTTAACAGGCAATACAGTAATATCTCCATTAGCATTTACTTGAATGTTAATAGACAAATCTTTATCACTTGCAAGACTACCTCTTTTTATTTTATTTGTATTGGTTACTTGGTTTTTACCACTAGTTGTAACAGAAGTTAATTCATCTTGTACAACAAATTCTGCACGATAAACAGTAGTTTCATCAATATTTGTTGATACTGTTTGACCAGATGACACAGTAAATTCATCTGAAGTACCTACAATTTTATCTTCTCCACGACGTAAATGGGTACCAGTATATTTATTTATAAATTTAATACCATATAATGTATAATCTTTAGGCAAAGTAGACCAATCATCACTTCTTATTCTAATAGGATTGGCAACCGCTGGCACACCTGTTAATAAAGAATCTAAACCTTGAAAGGTTGTGATTTTTAAAGGAATTGCATAATGTACTTCATTATCTCATGCAAAAACCAAGGGATCATCAAAAAAAGCATCTGTTAATTGCACTGGAATACGACCTTTTGTAGAACCAGCAGGAATAGTTACAGGACTTGTTTGTTCTATAGTATAATAAGAAGCTGGTAGAATTTTAACATTTACAGTATCTAAACCTAAAGCAGCAGCATCTATTAATTCTGGTGCCAGTTGAAATTCTACTTTTCTGTCTTGAGTATTTTGATATACTCCAGACATAATAAGACCGATTTCAAACCTTCCTTTATTGTCATTATCATTAAAACCTAAATCATATTTACCTTGTATTAATGTTCTTATTGGTGTTTGAAAAGGAAAATATACTGAAGTCGATCCAAAGTCGTCAAATGAATTTTCTTGATTTTCGCAAGCAATAAAAGCAAAAGCAAAAGCGATTATTATTATTAATTTATTTTTCATTTTTAATATTTTAATTTGTTAATGTACAAAATTATCTTACCAACCATTATTTTGTTCTAGCTGAGGAAACTTTATAGTTTCAGCATTCGGGATTGGCATATAGGTTGCAAAAGATTGATAGTTTCTATTTTCTACAGTTGGTAAAAGATTGTAGCTATTTCCATTGAAAAAGTAACCTTTTGCTGTTTCATTTAGAGAAGCCCCCCATCTTCTAAGATCCCAAAATCTGTGTCCTTCAAAACTTAGTTCTAAACGTCTTTCATTTCTTATAAGATCTCTCATAGCATCTTTAGTATTTATAGATGCTAAGTAGTTATCTGGTTGAGTGATTCCTGCTCTATTTCTAATTGCAGAGATTATATCTCTAGCAGAAATACCTTTAACTTGTTGATCTGGACCACCAATTTCATTAGCAGCCTCTGCTAGTATTAAAAATAGTTCAGTATATCTAAAATATACATTGGCATGTCTCTTACCAGTTTTTGTTCCATCACTATTAATTTTAACATCTGGATGTAATAATTTTTTGAGGTAGTAACCTGTAGTTGTAGAGAATTCTGGGATAGAATCTAATCTATCAATTCCTCCTCCTAGTCCAGAATTAATTGTTCCACCACCATAAGAAGAACCATTAACGATAACATATTTTTCTAATCTTGGATCTCTATCTTTATAAGGGTCTTGAAGATCGTAATTTGCAGATTGACTTATTGGAGAACCATCTAGCATTGGAAATGCATCAACAAAATTCTGAGTTGGATTAATCTCACCTTTACCATTTAAAGATGGAGGAAAGATTCTTTCTTCAAAAGTTGTGCTATTGCCACCAATAGAACCACGCCATAAAGACTCATTACCCAATATATTATTATCTGATGCGTAAAACTCAATACCATTTGGATCTAAGCTAGAAACACCTCCGTTAAGAATAATAATATCTGCTGCATTATTTGCTGCATTTTCATAGTAGTTATTTTGACCATTTAAAAATGATGGACTTGCAGCAAAAAGCGCTACACGTGCCTTTAATGCTGTTACAATTCTACCTGAAATACGAAGGTTATATTGAGCGCCATTTACTCTTTTATAATTATCTGGATCTACACCAGCATATTTAGGATCTAGATTACTAGTGTTGTTAGAATAATCCGTAGGTAATAATACTAAAGCTTCATCAAAATCTTTCATAATAGCTTGCACTGTTGCATCGAAAGACAAACGTGGTACATTAAAATCACCATCTGCATCTATAAATTCTGTAAAATAAGGTATACCTAATAAAGTACCTGAAGCATTTTGACCTGCGTGTGCTTGTAATATATAATAATGATGCAATGCTCTTAATGCTAATGCTTCACCTTTCATACGATCATTAAACAATTTGTTTGCTTCTGGTTCTCTACTCCAAACTATTTCTCCTTTATTTACAATTTGTAAAAATTGGTTCATCCAAAATACTCTTTCAAAATTATTCCAACGTGAAGCAGGATTAAATTGTGCATTTAATTCTCCAAGAGCTATCCTCTTATATCCATTACTCAATTGATTATTTACGGCATCATCAGTTCCAGCTTCAGAAAATGAATATTGACTAACCAAACCTGTGTAACCATTTAACAAAATCCCTTCTGCTAATTCTGGAACAGTGCTAACAAAATCAAAATCTAACCTGTTTTCATCAATAGGCTCAAAGGTTTCACAGCCAGTTATGCTAACAAAAGCTAACAGAACAAATATATTTTTTAATAAATTTTTCATTTTATTTATCTAATTTTATAATTGAATTAAAATGCTGCTCTTAGACCTAAAGTAAAAGCTCTAGTCAAAGGATTTGAACCAATTCTTAATTGACGAATATCTCTGTTTTTAGCTATTTCAAATAAATTAGTTCCAGAAATATTTATAGTTAAATCTTTAACGCCTAATCTGTTATTTATAGTATCATCAAATTCATATGTTAGTTGAGCACGATTAATAGTAAAGAAACTATTATCATACAACCAAAATGAAGAAGCTCTAAAGTTATTTTGATTTGTTTGAGTAGATAACCTTGGGAATGTAGCTGTGTTTGCAGTTGCAGGAGTCCAACGTCCTCTAACAACCTCAGAATACTTAACATTACCATTTACTGCGTAGTAATTATTAAAACTGCTATTTAACCTATTACCAGACCCTCCTGTTTGTCCTGTACCTAATACAAAAAAGTTAAATGATTTGTATTTTATGTTTAGATTTAATCCATAAGACCAAGGACTTCTAGAATTTCCTAAATCAATTCTATCATCGTTATCAATAATATTATCATTATTTTGATCTTTAAATTTAATATCTCCAGGCTGTACACTACCAAAATTAGGAACAGGTGCACCAGCTTTTAAAGTATAATTTCCACTTGCATCTTTATCGAAATCAGCTTCTTGATAAAATCCTTGATCTGCTAAACCAAAAATTGCACCCAATTCTTTTCCTACTCTATTTAGATAGGCAAACTCATTTATTTCTGATCTTTTTAATGCTTCTGTTTGACTATACAAAATATTTGCGCCAGCACTTATTGAAAAATCTTCATAGGTTTTATTGTAATTCAAACCTATTTCAAAACCTGTATATAAATCTTTGTTAAAATTATCATTAGGCCTAAAGTCATTATAAAAAGAAGGGTATTGAGCTTGCAAAACTGTTACTTGTTTATCTAGTTCTGTTCTAAAGTAATTAGCTTCTAACCAAAGAGAATTCATTAAAAAAGTTTCTACACCTATATTTAAATCTATTCTTTCTTCAAAAGTTAAATTAGGGTTAGAACCTTGTGAGATACCTTGCCTTCTGTTAGAAAAACCATCTGCCCAATTAAAAGTACCGTCATTTGAATAGTTTGCATCATATGAATAATACTCGTTAATACCAGCATCTGACTTTATAATACCTCCAGATGCTTTTACTTTTAAATAGTTTACAAAATTATTATCCTTTAAGAAAGATTCTTCACTTAATACATAAGCAACACCCAATGTTGGAGATAAACCTCCTCTATTTCCTTCAGGTAATTTAATTGAATTGATATAAGCTCCACTAAAATCTACAAATAACTTTTTCTTGTAATCATAAGACATTTGAAACCCAACATGAGTATCTACATCTGTTTGTATTACATTATTCCTATTTTCTGAATTATAATACGCTAACAAAGTAGTATTTAAAGTATGATTCTTAGCAAAAGTTTTTTCATAATTTACAAGTCCGTAAAAACCAAATCTAGAAATAAAACCATTAGTACTTACATTTTCTGTTAAATCTTTTATGTCTTCACCAAAAATACGAGAATCATCAATTACATTTGGTGTTAAAGGATCATTATCTGTGTCTGAGCTACCAAAATTTGCAATTCTATTTCCACTCCATTCTGGAGCATATGTTTTAAATTGATTTGATATTGTTAAGTTATAAGAATCATAAAAATCGAAACTCAAATACGTTTTAGCAGATAACCCTTTTGTTACCTTTTCTAAATCAAAATTAATTGTGTTGTTAAACTGAGTAGAACGAAATACCGTTGTTCTATTTCCACCAGCAATTGCCAAAGCAATAGGTGCATTTTCTTTAAATTCTTGCGAGGTTCCTAAAATTAATCCGTTAAATCTACGAGCTGTTTGTAATTGTCCTGCAACAATTGGGTTGCTCGTATCTACTAAACTTGCAGGTAAAAATGGTGAATAAGCATTTGGTTTTATTGTGGTTGCTGCATCTAACAAATTAGCTCTAGAAGCATTGCTAGTGCTTATAATTGCGATACCATCTAAACTACTACTTATCCAGTCGTTAATTTTAAAATCTATATTACCTCTTATGTTAAAACGATTTGTACCTGCATTAATATCTTCATTTAAATCTACCCAAGCACTATTTCGATTCCAACCTACATTAACATAATATTGGTTTTTTTCACTTCCACCAGAAAACTCTGCGATTACATTTGTAAAAGTTGTTAAAGGTTGAATGAAATCTGTTGAATAATAGTCTACATCTGGAAATTTAAACGGATTTACACCACTTCTGGTATTATTTATTAAATCTGTACCAAAAGGAACAGTTCCTTTACTACCATCATTTCTCCATCCTTCATTAAAAAGTTCCATATATTCAGCTGAACCTAAATAGTTAGGTAAAGAAATTGGTGTATTAAAACCTGAAAGGACATTTACATTAATCTCTTTTCTATTAGCTTTACCTCTCTTAGTATTAATTACTATAACTCCATTTCTTGCTTGACTACCATATAATGCAATAGCATTAGCGTCTTTAAGAACGGCAATCTGATCAACCTCTTCCATATATAAAATGTTTGGATCACGACCAATTACACAAAAAAAAAAAAAAATAGCGTCTCCTATTCCTCTAATATTTGAAGAACCTCTTACACCTAATGTTAATCCGTTAATATAATTTCTTACAAATTGTGTATTATCGAAAACTAAACGATCTTTTGTGTTTATTGTTGAAACAGCCCCAACAACATCAAGACGATTTTTAGTTGCTACGCCCATCTTTATTTCGTCTTCATTAGAAGCTAAGAAAAGAGATTTTTCTAATACAATGTCTTCTCCAATTAAGTCTAATACACTAACTACTTTAGATGCATATCCCTTTTTTTCAAGAGTAATGGAATCATCATCTAGTAATTTAATTTCAAAGTTACCTTTAGCATCCGAAGTTGCGTTGTCTCCATTAGGAGCAAAAACACTAACACCACTTAAAGGATTTCCTTGTTTATCTACTACTCTTGCTTTTGTTTTTGAATCATCTGATGTCTGAGCAGTTGTAACATTACAAAAGCATAAAAACATTAAGCAGGTTAGCGTAAACACCTTATATATTTTATTTATCTTCATTTTTTTCTTTATATTAATTAAAACGAATTATGTACAAAATTACCATCCTGGATTTTGAGGAAAGCCTTCGTATATTTGAGTTTGTTTAGCCTCGAATGGTAACCAATAATGTTTAGGGTATTCACATATTCTTTCTACAAGAAGTCTTTCTGTGAAACTAGATTGATCTTCAGGAAAATCTAATGCCGTTTTTCTTTTGTACTTTGGTAAATGTGCAACTCCCCAACGTCTTATATCTACCCATCTATGAGCTTCATAACTTAACTCTACAGTTCTTTCTCTTCTAAGCTCGTCCATAAATTTATTATTGTCTGCAACTATACTAGGATGAACATTTGGAAGACCAGGTACTCTGTTACGAATTAGATTAATAGCACCCTCTGCAGATAAGCCATATGAACCTGCCACTGTTGCTCCTTT
>JBGCFX010000047.1:0-4054 GCA_045110395.1 Polaribacter sp. | reverse complement strand
GTACTACTTTATATGATGATAAAGGCGAAGGTTTTAAAATTAAAAAAGGAAAAATTAGAGGAGAAGAAAGCCACGGAATGATTTGCGCTGAAGACGAGTTAGGTTTGGGTAAAGGTCATGATGGTATTCTAGTTTTAGACGAAAAATTAAAAGTTGGTACACCTGCAGCCGAAGTTTTTAATATAGAAACTGATCACGTTTTCGAAATTGGGTTAACACCCAACAGATCTGATGCAATGAGCCATTTTGGTGTAGCAAGAGATTTACGAGCAGGTTTAATTCAAAAAGACATAAAATTAGAGTTAATTTCTCCTTCTGTAAGCGATTTTCATGTAGATGAAAGAACTTTGCGTTTTGATGTAGAAGTAGATGATAAAGATTTAGTGCCAAGATATTGTGGAATTACAATTACAGACATCGAAGTAAAAGATTCTCCTGAATGGATTCAGAATCGATTAAAAGCCATTGGTTTAACACCCAAAAATAATATTGTAGATATTACAAATTATGTTTTACATGAATTAGGACAACCTTTACACGCTTTTGATTCTCAAAAAGTTAAAGGAAATAAAATTTTAGTAAAAACGTTAAAAGAACGTACAAAATTTACAACTTTAGATGAAGTTGAAAGAGAACTATCTGCTGAAGATATTATGATTTGCGATGCAGATTCTAATCCACTTTGTATTGCTGGTGTTTTTGGTGGATTAAAATCTGGTGTAACAGAAAATACAACTTCTATATTTTTAGAGTCTGCTTATTTTAATCCAGTTTCTGTTAGAAAAACAGCAAAAAGACACGCTTTAAATACAGATGCATCTTTTCGTTTTGAACGTGGAATAGATATAAATATGACAGAATATGCTTTAAAAAGAGCAGCTTTGTTAATAGAAGAATATGCAGGAGGAACTATGGGATCTGATATTTCTGATTTTTATCCAGAAAAAATGGAAGATTTTCAAGTTTTCTTGTCTTATGATAATGCTTACAGATTAATAGGCCAAGAAATACCTAAAGAAACTATTAAAAATATTTTAGCGTCTTTAGAAATTAAAATTAACAGTGAAACTGAAGGAGGTTTAGGTTTAACGATTCCTTCTTACAGAACTGATGTTCAGAGAGAAGCAGATATTATCGAAGAAATTTTAAGAGTATATGGTTATAATAATATTGAGTTTTCTCATAAATTAAATACCTCAATTTCTTTTAATTCTAACAAAGAAACCAAGATTGAAAATATTACTGCAAACCAGTTAAGTGCTTTAGGTTTTAATGAAACTATGGCAAATTCATTAACAAAACCTGCATATGCAAATTTATCTGAAAATATTAATGAAGATGCAAATGTAGCAATGCTAAATCCTTTAAGTAACGATTTAAAAGTGATGCGTCAATCTTTACTATTTAGTGGTTTAGAATCAGCTTCTTACAATATCAACAGAAAAAATAATGCATTGCAATTTTATGAGTTTGGGAAAACCTATCATAAATACAATGAAAAGTACGAAGAAAACAAACATCTGACACTTTTTGTAACAGGTAACAGAACAAAAGATAGTTGGTCTGTAGCTAATAAAACTTCTGATTTCTTTTATTTAAAAGGAATTATTACTGCTTTATTAAACAGATTAGGAGTAGAGAATGCAAAATCATCACCAACAAAACAAGATATTTTTTCTGAAGGAGTTTCTTTAGGATTAGGTAAGATACGATTGGTAGAATTTGGAGTTGTAAAACGTACTATTTTAAAAGAATTCGGAATTAAACAAGAAGTTTTATTTGCAGATTTTAATTGGGATAATATTTTAAAATTAGTTGGTAATAAAAAGATGAAAGTTTCTGAATTGTCAAAATTCCCTGCTGTAAAAAGAGATTTGGCTTTGTTATTAAATGCAACAACTGAATTTAAAGAAGTATATAATTTGGCCTTTCAATCTGAAAGAAAATTATTAAAAGAAGTAGATTTATTTGATGTTTATCAAGGTGATAAATTACCAGAAGGTAAAAAATCGTATGCTGTTAGTTTTTTATTACAAGACGAAACTAAAACTTTGGCAGACAAACAAATTGATAAAATAATGCAAAAATTACAGCAAAGTTTTGAGAAAAATTTAGAAGCTGTTTTAAGATAAAATTGATATAACAATGTGTTAATTTGGTAATGTAACAATTACACAATTACACAAATAAACAAATCAACAATTTTGTGTACAAACTAATAATACGTCCCATTTTATTTCTATTTGATCCAGAAAAAGTACATTATTTTACATTTTCGTTGATTAGAAATTTGTGTAAGATTCCTTTTTTAGCTTCAATATTTAGAGGTTTATATCAAATAAATGATAAACGTTTAGAAAGAACTTTATTTGGAATTACTTTTAAAAATCCTGTAGGTTTAGCAGCAGGTTTTGATAAAAATGCAGTTTTATATAATGAATTGGCAAATTTTGGTTTTGGCTTTATAGAAATAGGTACAGTAACACCAAAAGGGCAAATTGGGAATCCTAAAAAACGTTTATTTCGTTTAAAAGATGATCAAGGAATCATTAACAGAATGGGTTTTAATAATGAAGGTTTAGAAACTGCCATTCTTCAATTAAAGAAAAACAAAGGAAAGTTAATTATTGGGGGAAATATTGGGAAAAACACACAAACTTCTCCAGAAAACTATACTGCAGATTATGAAACTTGTTTCAAAGGTTTGCATCCTTACGTAGATTATTTTGTATTGAATGTAAGTTGCCCAAATGTGGGAAGTCATGCAAAATTAAACGATAAAGAATATTTAGTTGAGTTGATTTCTGCTGTTCAAAAATTGAATGATGAACGAGAAAAACAAAAACCAATTTTATTAAAAATTGCTCCAGATTTGAATGATGCTCAATTAGATGAAATTATTGAGTTGGTTGCAGAAACAAAAATTGATGGAGTAATTGCATCAAATACATCAACGACTAGAGACAATTTAAGGGCTTCTAAAGAACGTTTACAAGAAATTGGAAATGGTGGTGTAAGTGGACAGCCCATTAAAAATCAGAGCACTAAAGTGATCAAATATTTAGCAGATAATTCTAATAAATCTTTCCCAATAATTGGAGTAGGAGGTATTCATTCTGCAGAAGATGCTTTAGAAAAAATAAAAGCTGGTGCAGATTTAGTTCAAATTTATACAGGCTTCATTTATGAAGGACCAAGTTTGATAAAGAAAATAAACAAAGCTATTTTACAACAATCATAATTATGATTGAAACGCTGTTCTCTTTTGCAATTGCAACATCTATTTTAGCGATTTCTCCAGGTCCAGATAATATTTTTGTATTAACTCAAAGTATTGTTAATGGGAAAAAATACGGTTTAGCAACTGTTTTTGGGTTGATCTCAGGTTGTTTGGTGCACACAACTTTATTGGCATTTGGAGTTTCTGCAATTATAAAAGAATCTGAAAATATTTTTTTTGCAATTAAATTATTTGGGGCAATTTACTTATTGTATTTAGCCTATAAAGTATACAAATCTGATGCTTCTATAGTTTTATCTGAAGACAATGTAGCAAAAAAAACAACCACGCAATTATTTAAACAAGGGTTTATAATGAATGTTTTAAATCCAAAAGTTTCTATTTTCTTTTTGGCTTTTTTTCCAGGATTTTTGTTTAGCAAAACCTTGAGTAACATAATTCAATTTTATGTTTTAGGACTTCTTTTTATGTTTGTTTCACTCATCATTTTTTCTTTGATAGCTTTTCTTGCAGGAGCAATTTCAGAAAAAATTAAAGAAAACAAAAAAATAGGATTGTATCTAAAATGGACACAAATTATAGTGTTTATTTTTATTGCAGTTTTTATATTGATTTAGAGTTTTATCAAGCAGTAAAGCAATAGATGTAAGACATTTTTTTTTATTAAAAAACTAATTATTTTGCCTTTTCTACCAATTCTAATTTTTCTACAGAAGTTTTTGTAGTGAAAATTCCGTAGTTAATAGTAACACTTTTTCTATCTATTTTATCAATAGTACCAACAGAATTAGAATCTATAATTCTTACTCTATC
>JBGCFX010000046.1:0-25601 GCA_045110395.1 Polaribacter sp. | reverse complement strand
TTATAATATTTCTAAAAAATAAGGATTAAATTATTGATATAATAAAATATCAATCTTTATAAATTAAAAAATTACATATAAATGAGTCCAGAATTCCACGCACGAGTCCAGAATTTCACAAATGAGTCCAGAATTTCTTGTTTTTGGGAAATTCTGGACTCTTAAAATTTGAAATGAGCTTAGTTTTGATGAAAATCAAAATCTATTAATTATGAAAAAAATAATTTTCACAACAGCATTAATAATCATATGTATCTCAACTTTTTCACAAAAAAAGAATATTAATATTCAACAAAAAAAAAAGGTTCGAAATTTTATAAGTTTTTATCCATCAGAATTTGATAAAGCAAATGGATTATTAATTAATTATTGGCTTGATGAATCCAATACAAAACTTCTCAATAAAAACAGGAATGAACTTCAAATAAACGGAATTGAACTTGGACTAAATCCAGTAACATTTTTTGCTCCTTTTTTCTCATTAATTTATGCAGTTCCTATTATAACTGAAAATCCAATTTCACCAACTAGTCAAGATATTACAAAAAAAATTAATGGTCTACAATTAGGATTTGCGTCATTAAAAGAATCAAAAATTAATGGTATTGAAATAAACGTGGCTGGTAATTTTAATTCTATTGTTAACGGGCTTTCTATAACTCCAATAATCAATAAACACTATAAGGTATCTGGAATAGATATTTCTATTTTAGGAAATATTGATTATAAAGTAAATGGAATTCAAATAGGATTATTCAATAGAGCGACTCAATTAAAAGGAATTCAAATCGGGCTTTGGAACAAAAACGAAAAACGTTCTTTACCTTTTATTAATTGGAATTTTAAAAACTAAACTCATGAATATTAAAAAACTAAACACGCCACAGCTTTTAATTTTATTTAGATTTCTATTAGCTCCAATAATTTTAACACTAGCGTATTTTATTGGAGAATCATCAAAACCAATTATTCTTATATTGATGTATTTAGGATTAATTTCTGATATTTTAGACGGAATTATTGCAAGAAAACAAAAAATATCATCAGAAAAACTAAGAAGATTAGATAGCCAAACAGATATGGTTTTTTGGCTATCATTAGGTTTCGCTACTTGGTTTTTATATCCCAATTTAATTAGAGAAAATTCAATTGCAATTTGGTCTATTCTAATAATGGAAATTGCTTGTTATGTAATTAGTTTTTTAAAATTCAAAAAAGAGACTTGTACACATGCATTTTTATCGAAAATGTGGGGACTTACTTTATTAGTTGCATTCACTTCTTTAATTGGTTTTAATTATGCAGGAGTTCCATTTTATTTAGCTATTATTTTAGGGTTAATTTCTCATATAGATGTAATTCTAATTGTTTTAATTTTACCAAAATGGACACATGATATACCAAGTGCATATCATGCATATCTTATTAGAAAAAATAAAAAATTTAAAAAGAATATCTTCTTAAACTAATAATATTTGACTATTTCAATGAAACTTGATATTGTAAAACTGCCATTCCTTTATAACCTTTTTGGTTGATGGTTGTTGCATCAAAAATTGGTCTGTATTGGTAAACTAAACTTTGTATTGTGTGAACCATTTAACAAAAAATTTATTGTAAAATCATACACTGTCATTTGATCGTTTAAAGCATCCCAATTAGAAGTTTGTATGGCTATATTTGGTTGAATTACAAAAGAATGATTTAAAAATTTGGTCTGTTTAAAAGCATAACCCAATTGCATATACCAAGTTGTTCCAGTACCAATCATTGGAAACGCTACTCCTGCTCCATTAAAATCTGTTCCTCCTCCATTAGTAGGGTTATCTGCACCTACATTTCTAATATATTTTTTTCCAAAATCGTAATCAAAATAACCTAAATATGCAGTAATTGCGCCCTCATTATTTAAAGGTAAATTCAAAAAAGAATCTACAGCCCAATGTTTCATATCGTAAAAGTTTGTAGAAGCTAATTGTGCATCTCCATCACTAGTTGCTTTGTCTTGAAACTGAAAACCACCACCAATATTAAATACTTTTTTTGCATTACCATATGTACCAATTTGATAAGCAGATTTGTTAGATTCGTGCTCAAAAAACTGATATTTTACATAAGAAGATGTTTTAACTCTTGGCTTGTTATTTGCAAAATTCACTTCTCCATTAGGAATAACTTTACCTATAAAGGGTCTATTAAAGGTTAATCTATAATCAATTACCTATTTGACCTTTTACCCAAACACCAAACAAACGACCTAAATCGTCATTTTTTTCAACAGAATTTAATGTAAACAAAGGAGTATCTAACCCCATCATTGTTTTACTTGAACGAATATTCCATCTATTTAAACCTTGCCAACCAGATTTACCAATACCAATTTCTAAAGCTTTTGTAAATGAATATTCTAAATATAAATCTAACACCTCTAAAGAAAATGTTTTCTCTTTAAAATTATAGTTATTACCACCTAATATTGCATACGCATAAATTTTAGAGGTAATTTGAGATGATATTGGTATTCTTAAACGTCGAATAGAAATATCCATAAAACTATTTGTAGGCTCATTATTTATTAAAGAACCTGCATTCAATTCTGAATATCGCAACCATATTTGTGAGGTTATATTCCATTTAATTTCGGGTTTAAATTCTTTCTTTTCTTGTCCGTTTGAAATGATTGAAGAAAATAATATAATTATCATTAACCATTTTGTTAAAATTCTCATCTTTTAATTCTTAATTATGATACAAAATTAGAGCGAACTTATTTCTCAAAATGTGACAATAATCATGTACTAATAATTATTTTAAAGCCACAAAAAAGAGCTAAATCGATATAGTTTCTATTTTTAAAAAGTTTAAAATATTTGAAATAAAGAATTCTTTCTATTTCGATAAAAATCGAACAACAAAAAAAAATTAAAATCAAATTTAAGATGCTTTTTAGTCAATTTAAGCCACTTTTAGACTTATCAACATTTTTCACATTTATTAACAAAACAGAAATAAAGCTTATGTTTTTCCTTATATTTGATAGGTTGTATTATTTACAATTCTTAATAAAAATTATAAACTCAAACATATATAATGAGCGAAGAAAAAAAGAACAATTATGATGCTTCCAGTATTCAGGCATTAGAAGGAATGGAACACGTAAGAATGCGTCCATCAATGTATATTGGTGATGTTGGTGTTCGTGGTTTACATCATTTAGTATATGAAGTTGTAGACAATTCTATTGATGAAGCAATGGGAGGTTATTGTGACACTATTGATGTTACAATTAACGAAGACAATTCTGTTACAACAAAAGATAATGGTCGTGGAATTCCTGTTGGAATTCACAAAAAAGAAGGTGTTTCTGCATTACAAGTAGTAATGACAAAAATTGGTGCTGGGGGTAAATTCGACAAAGATTCTTACAAAGTTTCTGGTGGATTACATGGTGTTGGTGTAAGTTGTGTAAATGCTCTTTCAGATCTTTTAGTAGCAACAGTTCATAAAGAAGGAAAAGTTTGGCAACAAGAATATTCTAAAGGAAAAGTCTTATATCCAGTAAAAACAATTGGAGAAACAGATTTTACAGGTACAATTGTTACTTTCACTCCAGATAAAACAATTTTTAAACAAACTACAGAATTCAATTATGAAACGCTTGCAACTCGTATGCGTGAATTGTCTTTTTTAAATAAAGGAATCACAATCACTTTAACAGATAAAAGAAATACAGATGATGAAGGTAATTTTATTTCTGAAATTTTTCATTCTGATGAAGGTTTACCAGAGTTTATAAAATATTTAGATTCTACTCGTGAGCAGTTAACTGCCAACGTAATTGCCATGGAAGGTGAGAAAAATGGCATTCCTGTAGAAGTTGCTATGGTTTATAACACTTCATATTCAGAAAATTTACATTCTTATGTAAATAATATTAACACGCATGAAGGAGGAACACATTTATCTGGTTTTAGAAGAGGATTAACACATACTCTAAAAAAATATGCAGATGAATCTGGATTATTAAAAAATGTAAAATTCGAGATTGCTGGTGATGATTTTAGAGAAGGATTAACAGCTATTGTTTCAGTAAAAGTTGCAGAACCACAATTTGAAGGTCAGACAAAAACAAAATTAGGAAACAGAGAAGTTTCTTCTGCAGTTTCTCAAGCAGTTTCAGAAATGTTAACTGATTATTTAGAAGAAAATCCTAACGATGCAAAAACCATTGTTCAGAAAGTAATTTTAGCAGCAACAGCTAGACACGCAGCACGTAAAGCCAGAGAAATGGTTCAGCGTAAAACTGTAATGTCTATTGGTGGTTTGCCTGGAAAATTATCTGACTGTTCAGAAACAGATCCTGCACAATGTGAAATTTTCTTAGTTGAGGGAGATTCTGCAGGTGGAACAGCAAAACAAGGTAGAGATAGAAATTTCCAAGCAATTCTTCCACTTCGTGGGAAAATTTTGAACGTTGAAAAGGCTATGCAACATAAGGTTTTCGAAAACGAGGAAATCAAGAATATGTTTACTGCTTTAGGAGTTTCTATTGGTACAGAAGAAGACCCAAGAGCATTAAACTTAACTAAAGTTCGTTATCACAAAGTAGTTATTATGTGTGATGCAGATGTAGATGGTTCTCATATTGCTACTTTAATACTAACATTCTTCTTTAGATATATGAGAGAAATGGTTGAGCAAGGATATATCTACATTGCAACTCCACCTTTGTATTTAGTCAAAAAAGGACAAAAAAGAGAATATGCTTGGGACGACAATCAGCGTGATTTAATTGTACAACAAATGGGAGGATCTGCTTCTATTCAAAGATATAAAGGTCTTGGAGAGATGAATGCAGAGCAACTTTGGGATACAACAATGAACCCTGAATTTAGAACTTTACGTAAGGTTATAATTGACAATGCAACAGAAGCAGATAGAGTTTTTTCTATGTTAATGGGAGATGAAGTTCCACCTCGTAGAGATTTTATAGAGCGAAATGCAAAGTATGCAAATATTGATGCATAGTATAGGTGTTTTCACCCATTTTATACACACTTCTTCTTAGGAGTGTGTATTTTTTTATATATTCGCCATAATAATCAAACTTTAAACAAATATTAACCAAACTTTACAACAAATGAAAAAGTGTATTTTATTTTTTTTAGCCGTTTTTGCATTATCCTTTAATACAAAAGCACAAGATGGTTTTGAAGCATTATTACTTGCTGACAAAGCCGATTCTCAAAAACTTCTACAAGCATATTTTGCCCCAGGAATGGAAGGCTTTATTAATGCTATGAATAATGGATGGTATCATACTGCAAAAGTTCACAAACCTTTTGGATTTGATTTAGCTATAGGTTTAAGTGCAGCATCAATTCCTTCAGAAAAAGAATTATTTAATATTTCTGCTTTAGGTCTTGCCTCTGTAACATCTACATCTACAACAGCATCTACTTTTGCTGGACCAAATACAACAACGCCTATGACTGTTACTACAACAGTAGGTGGAAATCAAGTTACTGCAGACTTTAGCGCTCCAGGAGGAGCTATAGGAGACTTACCTTTAAAAGCAGTTCCAGCACCAATTGTACAATTAAGTGTAGGATTACCTTGGAAATTTGAAGGTATGGTAAGATTATTGCCAAAAACAAATATTGGAGAGAATGATGGCTCTATAAATATGTTAGGTCTTGGTCTTAAAAAAGAAATTACAAACTGGTTTGGACCAATGGACAAAACTCCTTTACACGTTTCTTTATTAGCAGCATACTCTACTATGGATGTAAGCTATGGTATTGCTGATGTTTCTTCTGGCCCAATACAAACTCAAAATGCTCTAACAGAATTTAACTTGAAAACATTTACAATGCAAGCTATCGCTTCTTTAAATTTTCCAATCATAAATTTATATGGAGGTTTTGGTTATAACAGCGGAAGTTCTACATATAAAATGAGTGGTACTTTTACTGGAGAATTTGATACTGGGTTTCCAGCACCAAATGATAAAGTTACTAAAAACTTAGATATTCCTTCTAATTTAGATTTCGAATCTAAAGGATTTACAACCACTTTAGGAGCAAGATTAAGTTTAGGCTTTTTCAAGATTTTTGGAAGTTATGCTTTTCAAGAATACAATACTTTTTCAGCAGGTGTTGCTATCAGTATTAGATAAAAACCTCAATAAAATAAAACAAAAAAAGGCATCTAGTTTAGATGTCTTTTTTTATGATATATATCACATAAAAATATTTTTTATATTGTATTTTTGTTGAAGAATTTTATCACAATAATTAAAAATAAAAAATATGAAAGTTACAGTTGTTGGTGCTGGTGCAGTTGGTGCAAGTTGTGCAGAATATATTGCAATCAAAGATTTTGCAGCAGAAGTTGTTTTATTAGACATTAAAGAAGGTTATGCAGAAGGAAAAGCAATGGATTTAATGCAAACAGCTTCTTTAAATGGTTTTGATACAAAAATTACAGGAAGTACAAGCGATTATTCTAAAACAGCAAACTCTGATGTTTGTGTAATTACTTCTGGAATACCAAGAAAACCAGGAATGACTCGTGAGCAATTAATTGGAATTAATGCAGGAATCGTAAAAACTGTTTCTTCTAGTTTAATTGAATACTCTCCAAACACAATTATAATCGTTGTTTCTAACCCAATGGATACAATGACTTATTTAGTGCACAAAACAACAGATTTACCAAAAAATAGAATTATTGGTATGGGTGGTGCTTTAGATTCTGCTCGTTTTAAATATAGATTAGCAGAAGCTTTAGGTGCGCCTATTTCTGATGTTGATGGAATGGTAATTGGAGGACATTCTGATAAAGGAATGGTTCCTTTAACAAGATTAGCAACAAGAAACTCTGTACCAGTTTCAGAATTTATTTCTGAAGAAAGATTAGATCAAGTTATGCAAGACACCAAAGTTGGTGGTGCAACTTTAACTGGTTTATTAGGTACTTCTGCTTGGTATGCTCCTGGAGCTGCAGTTAGTGGAATGGTGCAAGCAATTGCTTGCGATACTAAAAAAATATTCCCTTGTTCTTCATTGTTAGAAGGAGAATTTGGTTTAAATGATTTATGTATTGGAGTTCCTGTTGTTTTGGGTAAAAACGGAATCGAAAGCATTGTAGAAATTAATTTAAGTGATGCAGAAAAAACACACATGCAAGAATCTGCTACAGGTGTTTCTAAAACTAATGGATTGTTAGAATTATAACATAATAGTATCTAGTTTTTAGGTATTTTAGTAGATAGTAAAAATCCAACTTGAAAGAGTTGGATTTTTTTTGTTAAAATGAGTCCAGAATTTCACAAATGAGTCCAGAATCTCATAATTCGTGAAATTCTGGACTCTTGTTTTTAGTTTTTGAATTAGTTTTAGTGCTTTTTGTTTGCTCATTATTTATTGGCTGTTCAGATAATGAAAATGATTTGGAATATAATTTACCATACTTTCAATTTATTAACGAAGACACACCAAACCTTTTAAATCTTCCAGAACTTGATTCTAGATTAACTTTTGCAAATCAAAATAATGAGGAATTATATTTTGATGTTGTAAAAAGTGAGTCTGGGAGGCAATTGCATTCAACAGGATCTTTTGTTGTTGGTTCTACAAAACATTTTTATTTTGATGGACAGCAAATTAACTTAAGATCAACTTTGCTAGATGCTGATTATTCTTTTAGATTTTTACAAATTAGTGTCAAACGTTGGCCTAAAGAATTTAATGATGGTAGAGCTGGAATAAAATTTAAAAAACTATCTAAAGAATCACACTTAATTACTAATATTGGACGATATGGACCATTTAACAATGGAAATCAACACGCTTTTATTAGATACGAAAATTCAATAAAAATGGACTTTAATAATAAAAATTACATAAGAGTTATTAAAATTGATTTAACAGATACAGAAATTAGATATGATGATTGGCCTTTGCCAACTTTAGATTATATGTATTTTGATATTAACGAAGGAATTATAGGTTTTGATGATAGAAATGGAAATGAATGGAGATTAAACTAATTTAAGACAACCCAGAAATTATACCATTTTTATCAATAGTCATATTTTCTGATGCTGGTATTGTTGGTAATCCTGGCATTCTCATCATTTTACCTAAAATAGGAATTACAAATTGTGCACCTGCAGCAATTTCTATTTCACGAACTGTTACTGTAAATCCAGTTGGTCTTCCTATTAATTTATCGTTATCAGAAAAAGATTTTTGTGTTTTTGCCATACAAACTGCAAAATCATTAAAACCTAAACGATCAATTCTTCTTAAATTTAATTGTGCTTGTTTGCTATACTCTACTGTTTCTGCACCATAAATTTCTTTCGCTATCTTTTCTATCTTATCTTTAATTGGGCTTTTCCAATCATATAGAGGTTTATATTGTGTTGCTTTATTTTCAACCACATTTGCAACTGCTTTTGCTAAATTTTTAGTTCCTTCTCCTCCTTTTGCCCAACCTTCAGACAAAACTGCTTCTACTCCTAAATTAGCACAATTTTTAATTACAAAATTTACTTCTTCTTCAGAGTCTGAAACAAAAGAATTAATAGCAACGACTGGTTCAATATTAAATTTTCTAATATTTTCTATATGCTTCTCTAAGTTTTTAAAACCTTCTGTTACTTTTTCTAAACTGGGTGTGTTATATTCATCAGGTATTGCTCCTCCATGATGTCTTAATGCTCTAATAGTGGCAACCAAAACAACACATTTAGGATTCAATTTTGCAAATTGAGATTTTATATTCAGAAATTTTTCTGCACCTAAATCTGCTCCAAAACCAGCTTCTGTAACTACATAGTTAGACAAAGAAAGCCCCATTTTGGTAGCAATAATTGTATTAGTTCCTTGTGCAATATTTGCAAAAGGACCACCATGAATAATGGCAGGGTTTTCTTCTAGAGTTTGCACTAAATTTGGTTTTATGGCATCTTTTAGTAGAATTGCCATTGCATTTTCTGCTTTTAAATCGCGTGCAAAAATTGGTTTTTTATCATACGTAAATCCTATAAAAATATCTCCCAATCTTTTTTTTAAATTTTCTAAATCAGAGGCCATACATAAAATTGCCATTACTTCAGAAGCTGGTGTAATATCAAAACTATCTTGTCTTGGAATTCCGTTTGCAGTACCACCTAAACCAATAGTAATGTCTCTTAATGCACGATCATTCATATCAATTACACGTTTCCAAAGAATTGTTCTTGGGTCTATATTTAAGTTATTGGCTTTACTTTGAATATTATTATCGATTAAAGCTGATAATAAATTATTAGCTTTTTCTACTGCATTAAAATCACCTGTAAAATGCAAGTTGATATCTTCCATTGGCACAACTTGCGAATATCCACCACCAGCAGCTCCTCCTTTTATTCCAAAAACGGGCCCTAAAGATGGTTCTCTTAAAACTACAGTTGCTTGTTTCCCTATTTTATTTAACCCCTCAGTTAAACCAATAGAAACTGTTGTTTTTCCTTCTCCTGCTGGAGTTGGTGTTAAAGCTGTAACTAAAACTAAATTATTTTCATCAACCTTTTTATCATCAATTAAAGACAAAGGCAATTTTGCTTTATACTTGCCATACATTTCTAAATCATCTTCATTTACTTTTAACTTTTGAGCAATAAGTTTTATATGTTGAAGTGTTTTTGCTTGTGCAATTTCAATATCAGAAAGATGTGACATATTTATATTTTATGTAAGGTTATTTTATCAATTTAAGTTTCTAAATATAGTCAATTTTAAAACTTGAAAAAGTTAAATTTTGGCACATTTAAAAATTTCCAATTATTAAAAAAATCAACCTAAACTCGAAACTAATTAAGATTGTAAATTTCTAAAGGACAAACCCATGTTTTTTATATATATTTGGCAAATGAAAGCAAAATGGTACATTAGTACTTTACTTTTTATTTCTCTTTGTTTTGGAGCATTCCAAGAACAAGTTTTTGAACCTAATCAAGAAATTATTCTTGAATTTGTTGATACAAAAATTCACAAAAAAAATATTGAAAATACGATTAGCGAGTTAAAAGAAAAACTTGTAGAAATTGGTGTGACTAATATTTTAATTCAGGAAACCCAAAAAGGCACCTTAAAAATCAGTTATTATAGTGTTGTTGATGTTGAAAGTATTAAAAATACTCTTACAGAAGAGAATGAATTAGCTCTAAATAAAAAATCAGAAAACAAAAAAAACAGTAAAGAATCTTACAATTATAAAATAGATGTTTACGAGTTAACCAATAAAATTGATATTTCTGATATAGGTAACAACTTTATATTCGAAATAAAATATCAATCAGATAGATTTACAACAAATAATTTTTTAACTTTTTCAAGAGTTTTAGATTTTAAAGAACATCAACTTTTTAAAACTGCTTTTAAAGCTAACAAAAACAATCCTTTCACAAAAGATTTCACTTCACATCAAGAACCAGAAGTTAGAGCTGGCCCTAAAAATCATCTTATTTAAAATGTAATCGTTTACATTTTTTTTAAATTCTTATAAGTTGATGAGCATCAAACTCATCACAAAAAACAACCATTAAAATAATTGTCAGATTTTACGAGAAGCCATATATTTGCTCGTTTTTTAAAAAATTTGACTAAAATAATACAAAATGCAAAATAAAGGACTTATTAAATTATTCGCAATCCTTTTTGGATTAGTGAGTTTGTACATATTATCATTTACGTTTTTAGCGAACAAAGTAGAAGATGATGCTAAAGTGTATGCTAAAACCAAAGGAGTTGATAGTGATGCCAGACAAAAAGCCAATTACGAAAGAACCTATTTAGATAGTGTTGCCAACAAAGAGGTTATCGATTTAGGTATTGCAAAATACACTTACAGTGATGTTCGAGAAAAAGAAATGAATCTTGGTTTAGACTTAAAAGGTGGTATTAATGCCATTAGACAAGTTTCTGTAAAAGAGGTTTTAAAAAACCTAGCTAACAATTCTAAAAACGTTGCTTTTAACCAAGCATTAGAAGCTGCAGATGGAAGGTTAAAAAACGATAATGCTAATTATTTAGACATATTTTTCGAAGAATTTGAGAAAATTGCAGGAGCTACAAAATTAAGTGACCCATCAATTTTCGGAACAAAAGCCTTAAGCGAAAAAATTACATTTGACGAAGCAAATGAAACTGTTAAAGAAACTTTACAAGATGAAATTGACAGTTCTATTGGTACTGCTTTTGAGGTATTAAGAAGTAGAATTGATAAATTTGGAGTTACATCTCCTAACATTCAAAGAATTGGAAATTCTGGTAGAATTCAAATTGAATTACCAGGAGCTAAAGACATTGAGCGTGTTACAAAATTAATTACAAGTAAAGCTGAATTACAGTTTTGGGAAGTATATTCTAATGCAGAAGTACAAGGTTTTTTCTTTTCTGCAAATGCTAAAGTTGCAGAATTGTTAAAAGACGATACTGTTTTAGAGAAAGAAAAAGATTCTACTAAAAAAGATGATATAGATGATTTACTTGGTGAAGAAAAAGATTCTTTGAATGTTGCAAATCAAAAAAATCTTTTTACATACTTTTTTCCTAACGTAGCTAGATCTCAACAAGAATCAAGATCTGTAGTTGGGCAAGCTAAAGTTTTAGATACAGCTACTGTAAATAATTTATTAAATAAGAAAGAAGTAAGAGCTTTATTACCAAAAGAATTAAGATATGTAAAATTCTTATGGGATTATAAATCTACTAAAGGTACAGATGGTTCAGATTTTATTAGTTTATATGCAATAAAATCTAACAGAAACGATATTGCTACTATAGAAGGTGATGTTATTTTAGATGCAGGTCAAGTATTTGATCAATTAAACAAGCCAGAAGTTAGTATGACTATGAATAGTTCTGGTACGAAACAATGGGCAAAAATGACTACTGACAACCAAGGTAAATTTGTGGCTGTTGTTTTAGATGATTATGTATATACTGCACCTTCTGTAAACTTCCCAATTACTGGTGGTAGAACTTCTATTTCTGGTGGTTCTATGACAATTGAAGAAGCTAAAGATATTTCAACTGTATTAAAAGCAGGTAAATTACCAGCTGCTGCAAATATTGTACAAATAGCAGTTGTTGGGCCATCTTTAGGGCAAGAAGCAATTGATGCAAGTTTCTTATCATTTGGTTTAGCTATTCTTTTAGTTTTAGCTTGGATGATTTTATACTATGGTAAAGCTGGTTTATATGCAGATATTGCCTTAGTTGTAAACATCTTATTTATTTTCGGAATTTTAGCATCTTTTAATGCTGTGTTAACTTTACCTGGTATTGCAGGTATTATTTTAACCATTGGTATGTCTGTAGATGCAAACGTGATTATCTTCGAAAGAATTAAAGAAGGGTTATTTAAAAAGAAAGGTTTAAAACAATCTGTAGAAGAAGGGTTCTCTGTAAAAGGAGCTTTATCTGCAATTATTGATGCAAATATTACAACCTTATTAACAGGTGTTATTTTATATGTTTTTGGTACAGGACCAATTAAAGGTTTTGCTTTAACGTTAATGATTGGTATTGCAACTTCATTATTTACAGCTGTATTTATTACACGTTTGCTAATTGATGGTGCTGTTAATAAAGGGGCAAACTTAACATTTAATACTTCTATCTCTAAAGGATGGTTTCAAAATATAAATGTAGAGTTCTTAAAAAAGCGTAAAATTGCTTACATTATTTCTGGAGCAATTATTCTTGCAGGAATTGTTTCTATTTGGCAAATTGGTTTAAAACAAGGTGTAGATTTTAAAGGAGGTCGTTCTTATGTTGTACGTTTTGATCAAGATATGAATGCAACAGAAGTTGCTGGCAAATTAAAAGACGCATTTGGTTCTTCACCAGAAGTAAAAACGTATGGTACAGATAATCAATTAAAAATAACAACAGTTTATAAGATTGATGAAGAAGGACAAGAAATAGATGAACAAGTTCAAAGTGCTTTATATACAGGATTAAAAGCTTATTTAGGAGACACAACTTATGAAAACTTTAAGCCAGGTTTTGAAAAATCTGGAGCTGGTGTAATGAGTTATGATAAAGTATCTCCAACAATTGCAGATGATATTAGAACATCAGCATTATATGCCGTTTTTGGCTCTTTATTAGTAGTTTTCTTATACATTTTATTACGTTTTAGAAAAGTATCTTATTCTATTGGAGCTGTAATTGCAGTTTTTCATGATGTATTAATTGTTTTAGGTATATTCTCTATAACTTATAATTTTATGCCTTTTGATATGGAAATTGGACAATCGTTTATAGCAGCCATATTAACAGTAGTTGGATATTCTCTGAATGATACAGTAGTAATTTTTGATAGAATTAGAGAATTTGCAGGAATCCACACACAATGGAAATATCGTGAAGTTGTAGATAAAGCCTTAAGCTCTACTTTAGGAAGAACCATAAATACTTCTTTAACAACATTATTAGTAATGTTAGCCATCTTTACTTTTGGTGGAGATTCTATAAAAGGATTTATGTTTGCCTTAATTATTGGTGTAGCAGTAGGTACGTATTCATCATTATTTGTGGCAACACCAATTATGTTTGATGCTACTAAAAAAGAAGAAAAGAACAAATAGTTCTAATTTTAAATATAAAAAAACCGTTTTGTTTCTGCTGAGTTTATTCAGTAACTCAAAACGGTTTTTTCATTCAACATATAGCTATATATTTGCAAACTGATGAGCATTTTAAAACTACAAGATTTATATTTTAAACCTTACATTAGTAAGGAAGAAATTGCTGCAATTGTAAAACAACTGGCATATCAAGTAAGAGCAGAATTACCAAAAGATGAAGTTCCAATTTTTGTTGGAATTTTAAATGGATGTTTTTTATTTGCTGCAGATTTTATTAGAGAGTTTAATGGTAATTGCGAAGTTTCATTTGTAAAATTAGCTTCATATCAAGGAACCTCTTCAACAGAAAATGTAAAACAATTAGTAGGTATTAATGAAGATTTAACTGGCAGAACTGTGATCATCCTAGAAGATATTATAGATACAGGAAACACGCTTCAAGAAATTTATAATATCTTTAGAAATAAAAACTTAAAACAACTAAAAGTTGCGACGTTATTTTTTAAACCAGATGTCTTTAGAAAAGAACTACCCATAAATTATATCGGAAAAAGTATTGAAGATAAATTTATTGTAGGTTATGGACTAGATTACAATGGTTTAGGAAGAAATTACCCAGCTATATATCAACTATCAACACCACCAAAAATGAAAAACATTGTATTATTTGGCCCTCCAGGAGCAGGAAAAGGAACGCAAGCAGAATTTTTAAAAGAAATGTACAATTTAGTACATATTTCTACAGGTGATGTGTTTCGTTTCAATATAAAAAACGCAACTGAATTAGGTTTATTAGCTAAAAAATATATGGATGAAGGCGATTTAGTGCCTGATGAAGTTACCATAAATATGCTAAAAGCTGAAGTAGAAAAAAATGCAGATGCCAATGGTTTTATTTTTGATGGTTTCCCAAGAACACAATCTCAAGCAGAAGCTTTAGATGCTTTTTTAGGTGATAAAGGTGAGCAAATTAATGGAATGATTGCTTTAGAAGTTCCTGAAGATGCATTAGTAACTCGTTTATTAGAACGTGGCAAAACTAGTGGAAGAACAGATGATACTGATGAAGGAAAAATTAGAAATCGTTTTAATGAATACAACACCAAAACAGCTATTTTAAAAGATTATTTTGATGCTCAAAACAAATACTATGGCATTAATGGTGTAGGTTCTATAGAAGATATTACACAAAGAATTTCTGAAGTATTTGATAAATTGTAAATATGTGTAATTGTTGAAGCGTTTAATTGTTTCAACGCATTTGTACAATTACACTTTTCAACAATTAAACAATTAAACAACAAAAATGACTGAGGGAAATTTCGTAGACTACATAAAAATATACGCTTCTTCTGGAAAAGGAGGTCAAGGATCTGTGCATTTGCATAGAGAAAAATTCATTACAAAAGGTGGTCCTGATGGTGGAGATGGAGGACGTGGAGGAAATATTATTTTGCGTGGAGACAAAAATATGTGGACGCTGTTTCATCTAAAGTTCAAAAGACATTTTAGAGCAGAAGGTGGTGGAGCAGGAAGTGCAAGTAGAAGTTCTGGTGCAGATGCAGATGATATTTATATTGACGTTCCTCTTGGAACGATTGTAAGAGATGCAGATACTGATGAAGTTATTGTAGAAATTACAGAAAACCAAAAAGAAGTAATTTTATTACAAGGTGGAAAAGGTGGACTTGGAAACTGGAATTTTAAATCATCAACAAATCAAACTCCAAGATATGCACAACCTGGTATAGATGGTTTAGATGGTTGGTTTCGTTTGGAATTAAAATTATTAGCAGATGTTGGTTTGGTTGGTTTCCCAAATGCAGGAAAATCGACACTTTTATCTGTTTTAACAGCTGCAAAACCTAAAATTGCAGATTATGCTTTTACAACGTTAAAACCAAATTTAGGAATTGTAGAACATAGAAATCATCAAACTTTTGTAATGGCAGATATTCCTGGAATTATAGAAGGTGCTGCAGAAGGCAAAGGTTTAGGTCATCGTTTTTTACGTCATATAGAGCGTAATTCTGCGTTGTTATTCTTAATTCCTGCAGATTCTGATGACATTAACAAAGAATATGATATTTTGTTAAATGAACTCAAGAAACACAATCCTGAATTGTTAGACAAAGATAGATTGTTAGCTATTTCTAAATCAGATATGTTAGATGATGAGTTACAAACAGAAATAAAAGCAGAATTACCAAAAGGTGTGGATGCTTTATTTATTTCTTCTGTTGCAGAAATTGGTTTGCAAGAACTGAAAGACAAACTTTGGAAAATGTTGAATTAGCAGGCAGTTGCTTTTTGTTTTTAAGTCTGTCATTCCTGCTTTTGTAAGAACAACAAACTATTTTTACAACTTAATCTTAATTGGTAATCTATATTTAGTAGTTACAGGAATTCCCATTTTATGAGCAGGAAAAATAGTTGGTAAATTTTGGATACTTACTTTTAACAAACTATCTAATTCAGGGATTTCTTTTCTGATTTTTTCTGAAGATAGAATTGTATCTAAAAAAAACACTCCTTTATCATTTATTAAAACATCTACATACACAAACTTATCAATTGAATCTTTAATCGTAAAAGAAAATTCTTGTAGTTTAACTCCTATTTTTTGATGAATTGTTTTTCTAAAACAAGCTGCTTTTTTTTGTTTATCAATTAAAGAATCACAAACTTTAAAAGAAGGGTAGGTATCTACTGAAGAAAAGTCTACAATCGTATCTATAATTTTATTCTGAGTGTTTTTTTGAAATGAAAATTTATCACAAGATGTGATACAAAAAATCAAAATTAAGAAAGTTAAAACACGTAAAAACATAATTCTATTTATGCTGTGAATTTACTAAAAATTTAGATAGTATTTATTTTAAAGTTTCGCCTTTCATAAAGAACTCTTTTTTAATTTCGGCGACTCTTCTTTTACAAAAATTGGTCATATCTTCATCTCTATTTTGAAATTTATCAAGATATTTCACATAGTGTTTATATGCAATTTTCTTATCCTTATAATAGTCTTCAGACATTTTTGCTAGTTGAAAAAGGGCTTTGTAATTACCATAATTTTCTTTGTAGGCTTTATCAAAATTAAAAATTGCTTCTTTTGGTTTTTTCATTTCATAATATACAGTTGCCAAACCATAATACTCTTCGTCTCTTCTTTCTTTTGCTACAAAAGTTGCCATTCTATAATACATTTGTGCATTCTTAAAATCTTTCTCTTTATATGCAATATGGCCTTGATAAGTATAGGCCTTGTAATTTTCTCTATCCATTCTAGATAGCTTTCTAAAATATTTTTTGGCTTTTTCTAAACTATCTAAATTGTAATAAGTACGACCTAACATAGAAGTTGGGTAGGTATCTTTTTTTACAATTGTATCCAAATTTAGGAGAAAAGGTATAGCTTCATTAAACTTTTTTTCTCTGTAAAATTGATTGATTTTTATCTTATTCAAATTGATATGATTTGGGTTTAAAACCAAACCTCTATCAACAAAAATACGTGTAGAATCTAAATCTTTTAACTTGTTATAACTAGATGCTAAATGTGCAATCGCTTTTAAATGTGTTGTATCATTTTTAAAGGTTTGTATAAAACTATTCATCATTCTATTTCTATCGTTTTTTAAGGCGTAAGACAAACCTAATTGATAGTAATAATTGGCATTTTCTGCATCTTTTTCAATTAAATCTTGAAAAGTTTTTATAGATTCTTCAGATTTTCTAGAAATTAGATACAACTTCCCTAATTGGTATTTAAGCAATAAATTTAAAGAATCTTTAGCCAAAATGTCTTCGTAAATTTGAATAGACTTAGAAGTCTTTTTAAGTCTTTGATACGCTTTTGCTAACTTTAAACTTGCTTTAGCATCTTCTTTAAAAACCAATGCTTTTTCTAAATATATTGCCGTTTTTTTATAATCATCTATGGCTTCATAAATCAGAGCAGTTTTGTAATTTGATAAAAATGAAGGTTCTTGTACCTTTTTTAATTCTGATAACGCTAGTTGATACCTACCTTTTTCAAATAAGTTGTCTATTGTAGCAAAAGTCGAAGTTTGCGCCTCGACTTTTACAATGTATAACAATAGAAAAACTAAAATTTTCTTTTTCATAAATAATTAATGTATTTTATTCTTCTATAAATATGGTAAAAGGGATTGAATATTTTACACCTACTTTTTGTCCTTTATGTTCTCCAGGTTGCATTCTTGGCAAGCTACTCATTACTTTTATAACTTCATCTTTAATTTTAATATGAGGTGCTCTTGTTTTAATATCTACAACATTTCCTTGTTTATCTATTTTAAAACCAATAAAAACTCTTTTTCTACCTGGTTCTAAACCTAATGTTTTTGGCAATTCAGAATTAAATTCTTTAGCAAAATGTTTTTGAATCATTTTAGAGAAACACGCTTTATCACCTTCTTCACAACCAGGAAAAGTTGGCACTTTGTCTATTACCATAAAAGATACTTCTTCTGTTTCAGTAACAGTTTTAATATTATTATTTTTCATTTTTGAAAAATCTGGAAGCAATACAATAACTTTCCTTTGATTTTTATAATTAAATACTTTTAAATCGATAAAACTCTTGCTTTCCTTAGCTTTAGAAAAGCTATCAATTTTAGATTTTATTCTATTAAATTCTTCTTTTTCTCCAACACTAAGATCTTTAATAGCAACTTCTTTTCCTTTAGGGGTTATATAATCATCACCAATTCCAAAATAAGAATCAAAATAAGTTTCTTTCTTTCCAATTGTTTCTTTAATATCTCCATTTCTATTAAAATAAGTTTTGCTAATCTCCTTTTTATTTAATATAAGTTCATTTACTTCATTCTCAGAACAAGAAGTATAAAAAAGCATACTTGCTAATACAGGAATCAAGACCAAATATTTTAGTTGATTCATTTTTTTAGATTGTTTTTTCGTCATCATCATAATTCTTTTTTTAATTAATGTATTTTTATAAAATTGGTTGATAAAAGCTATATTTTCTACTTGAAAAAAGTTAGATAATAAGGTATTTATGTAATTTTCTTTAGAATCAGTTTTAGTAGCAATACTATCAGAAATATATTCGTGAACCAAAGTGATTCTTTTCTGATACAAATAAATCATAGGGTTAAACCACATTATAATTTTTAAAACCTCGAAAAACAATAAATCGAATGTGTGTTTTTGTTTGCTATGTACTAATTCGTGCTCAATAATTTTTTCTTTTTGATGTTCAGAAATGTCTTTCCCTAAAAAAATATAATTAAAAAAAGAAAATGCTTTAGTCTCTTTAGGAATCATTATTAAGGTGTAATTCTTTTTGCGCTCTTTTTTGTAAGTGAAAATCAATAAAACAACTTGATACATCTTAGAGATAAACAAAACGCTAAAAATAATAACACCAACTCCAAATATGGCATCCATAAAATGGATAGATTGATACCAATTAGTTTCTAAAATCACTTTTTCTGGTGATAAAATAATTTCTGGTAAATACACAATATATTCTTGTGGAACCGCCTTTTGAAACATTGGTATTTTTATAAACGGAATCAAAAAAGACAACATAGGCGTACTTAATAAATACCATCTATTTTTAGTAAAGAATGTTTCTTTACTTAAAAATAAATCATAAATAGCCAAGAACAATACTTGAAATAAAACGACTTGAATTATATAATTAATCATAGATTTTTGTTTTTATAAAAACTTAGACAAACTCAGTTTGATATTGAGGTTCTAAACTATATACTTTTACTACCAACTGAAAAACTGCCTACTTTTTCTTATTGACTTCCTTTAAAATAGATTCTAATTCTTTTACATCCATTTTGTTTTCTTTTACAAAAAAAGACACCATACTTTTAAAAGAACCATCAAAATAGCCATTCATTAATTTGTGTAAACTTTGGTTACTATATTTTACTTTTTCTATAATTGGATGATACACAAAACCTCTACCTACTGCTTTATGACTTACAAATTCCTTATTTTCTAAAATTCTAATAATCGTAGAAACTGTATTATAAGCAGGTTTTGGTTCTGGCAATTTATCTATAACTTCCTTTACAGAAGCTTCTTTTAAATCCCATAATACTTGCATTATTTGTTCTTCTGCTTTTGTTAATTGTTTGCTCATTATTTCAACTATATTTTTAGTTCAACAATACAAATATAACTAAAAAATTAGTTCAAACTAATTTTTTAGTTGCAAATTTTTGTAACAAAGCGTTTCCAACTTCGTCATATAATTATGAAACCTATATTGTTACTGGTTTTTAAACGATAATTTAATATGGATATTTTTTTATTATTACTAGGCTTTATATTTGTCTGTTTAGGCATTATTGGCTCTTTTTTACCAATTTTACCTGGTCCTTTAACAAGTTGGATAGGTTTATTGCTATTGCATTCCACAAAGATTTTCCCTATGAATTGGACTTTTTTAGGTGTTACTTTAGGAATTGCAATTCTTATTTGGATTCTCGATTATTTTATACCTGCAATGGGTACAAAACGTTTTGGAGGTACAAAATATGGGGTTTATGGCACCACAATTGGGTTAATAATTGGTTTACTATCTCCTATTCCTTTTGGGATGTTATTAGGCGCTTTTTTTGGGGCTTTAATAGGAGAATTATTATATGATAGTAAAGACACTAATAGAGCATTAAAAGCTTCTTTTGGTGCATTTCTTGGTTTTTTAGCTTCTGCAACTATTAAGTTTTCTATTGCTGCTGTTTATTTTGTGTTATTTATAATTCAGTTTTGGGAATATAAAGGAGACTTTTTTTAGTTGAAAGTGGGAAGTTGAAAAACAATACTCTTTTTTGGTATTGGATAAAGTAGGCAAATAAGTCTAGCCCAGATTGAAATGGCATCCTTTTTTTATTTTTCTTAAAAAAAGATAAAATGGAAAGCTGGAAATAGCTTGTAAAAATTTTAAGGATTGATAGAAATATCGCTCTTTAAATCTAAAGCAATCGCAGTTTCTAAGTCTTGCAAATGTTGCTTTCTTACTTTCAATTTTGTTTCTGCGTGTGCTTTTTTATTCAATTTAGAAGACATTTCTGCAACTTTAATTGCTGTTGGTATTAAGTGGTTTTCTGATACAATAACATCTAAAAAACCTGCATTAATAGCATCTTTAGAACTATATATTTCTGCGTTGTTTACACTTCTATTTAGGTAGACTTCAGATAAACGTGATTTTGCAATGGCAATACCTGCATTGTGCATTGTCATACCAATCATAACTTCATTTAAACCAATTTTAAAATCGCCTTCTAAACCAATTCTATAGTCTGCAGATAATAATAAAAATGCTCCTTTTGCAATTGCATGGCCATTACAAGCAATAATAATTGGCTGCAAAAAAGATAACATTCTAAGTGATAATTTAGAACCTTTTGTTACTAATTCTTTAGCAGATTCTGGTGATTGTGTCATCACTTTTAGATCAAACCCTCCAGAGAAGATCCCTCCTTTACCTGTTAAAATTACTACTTTATTCTCTTTTTCAGCTTTATCTAAACCTAAATGCATACCCTCTATAACTTTATGAGAAATGGCGTTTGCTTTTCCGTTATTGATTGTAATTATTGCGTAATTTTCTTCTGATTGATATTGTACAAATTCGTTCATAATTTTTATTTTAAATTAGTTATAAAAACTAAACTTGTTTGTTCTTTACAAGTTTTGTTAAACTAGTAATATTAAATAAATTTAACCAAATAAATTCCACCAAAAACTGCTAAAAACCCAATTACAAAACTTGCAATTGTGTAAAAAGCGAAACTGGTAAAATCTCCTGATTTTAAAAATACGTGATTTTCGTATGCAAAAGTTGAAAAAGTTGTAAATCCGCCACAAAAACCTGTTGCAAGTAACAAGGTATGATTTTGAGTAAGTGCTTCATTTTTTGCTGCATATCCTAAAATAATCCCTATAATTAAACTTCCTAAAATGTTGGCTGCAAAGGTTCCATAAGGAATTCCGATTTCTGAATTATTTAGCCATTTACCAACCAAATAACGTAAAACGCTTCCAAAACCTCCGCCAATAAATACTAAAAATAGTTGTTTCATTATAGTTGTATTTCATCTGCATCTACCCAATTTTTCTTTTGGGTAACAGTTCCTTTATTAAGAATCATAATTCCTGGATTTGCACGAATCATTGTTTTTAAAGTAGTTCCGTCACAAAACAAAAAATCGAATGGTAAATTATATTTTTCTTTAGCTACAATTAAGTCATCTGTAAAAGACGCTGAAACTCCGTAAACAGTATAGCCTTTATTCTTAGCTCTTTGTGCAATTTCTTTGATTGCAGGAAATCCGTTAACATCAGTTTTATCTAAATTATAGATAATAATTAACATCACTTTTTCCTTTTTTAACAGTTCTGGTGCCAAATCTGCTTGTGCATCTTCTAACATAAAATCGTGCACAGGAGGAATAGAGCCATCTTCTGGATATTTCATTCCCTCAGAAATATTCTTACCAATTGCATAGGCTCTAAAATCTACGATTGGTAAATGTGTTAAAACATGTTGCACAATAAAAAGGAAAACCGCTAAAGATAAAAAAGTAATTAATTTAGGAATTTTGCCTTTAAAAATGGGTTTTATAAATTCTACTTTTATCAATAAAATGAAGATTAAAAAGATTAAAATTACATTCTTATAAAAGGTTTCCCAAGGTGAGAGTTTTATTGCGTCACCAAAACAACCACAATCTGTTACTTTGTTGTAATAGGCAGAATACCAAGTTAAAAACAGAAAAATTAAGGTTAGAATTAATAAACTCCAAACTGTTAATTTTGATTTGTAGCCGATTAAAATCATTACTCCTAATAAAATTTCTGCAACAATTAACAACACAGCAAATGGCAATGCAAACGGAATTAAAAACTCCATATTTAAAACCGATTCAGAAAAATATTCTTGAAACTTATATTGAGAACCAATTGGATCTACCAATTTTACAAAACCAGAGAATATAAATAAAACTCCTACTATGATTCTTGCAATTTGGGTTAGTGTTTTCATTACTAATATTTTTATTTAAAGAAAGTTAAAAGCTCTTTATTTTCAGAATTCAAACTTAACTTCTTACCAAGTTCTAATACATTATTCTCCCATTGTTTCCAGTTTGGAGATTTTGGATTATTTAATGACATTTTTATCTCTGAATTCTTATTGAAAATTAAATACTCATAATAAACTCCATCTATTGTTAATCCTTGATTGGTTTCAAATAAATCATATAGTTTTAATTCTTTTATGTTATCAATAATATTGTTAGTTTTTTCTTCTCTGTATAAATTAATAATCTCACCATTTTCATCAACCATAAAAATACCTTGTATTAATTTTTCAGGATTATGATTTTCTCTAAAACTAGTCTCATTAAATTTTAAGGAAAATAACCAATACCAACCTAAAAATGATTGTGAAACATTAATCAACCAAGAATAATCAATTTCTTTTTCATTAACTCTAAACTTTTCCTTATTTCTAATGATTATTTTACCTCCTCTTAAAGATGGTATACCTAATTTAAGAGAAAGTTTTTTTTCAATATCTTGATGAATTTTATTTCTGTTTAATTCATCATTAAAAATAGTTAAAACTCTATTTTTCATTTTTAGATATATTAGATTTTACCCCAAATGAATCATTGCAAAAACTGCATAATTTATCATGTCTTGATAATTAGCATCAATACCTTCAGAAACTAAGGTCTTTCCTTTATTGTCTTCAATTTGTTTTACACGCAATAATTTCTGTAAAATTAAATCTGTTAAGCTAGAAACACGCATATCTCTCCAAGCTTCACCATAATCATGATTTTTATTTAGCATTAATTCTTTCGTAATTTTGCTATGTTTATCATACAAAACTGTAGCTTGTTCTGTATTCAAATCTGGGTTTTCTACAACACCATTTTCTAACTGAATTAAAGCCATAATCGAATAATTGATAATCCCAATAAACTCAGATTTTTCTCCTTCATCAACTTTTCTTACCTCATTTTCTTGTAATTGTCTAATTCTTGTTGCTTTTATAAAAATCTGATCTGTTAAAGATGGTAAACGTAAAATTCGCCAAGCAGAACCATAATCAGACATTTTTTTAATGAATAAACTTCTGCATTCATCTATAACAGCATCGTATTGTTTTGAAGTATCTTGCATTTTTCTAAAAAAGTATTTCTTCAAATGTAGTAAATCTTCAATCGATTTCATTTATTTTTACAATGAATTTATCAACTATAAATATGAATAAGATTGTCGTTTTTTGTGGCTCAAGTTTAGGTTTTAATCCTATTTACAAAGAAACTGCTATAGCATTAGGAAATTATTTTTCTAACAACAAAATCGGTTTGGTTTATGGTGGAGGAAAAATAGGAATGATGGGCATTTTAGCAGATACAATTCTAGAACAAAATGGCGAAGTAATTGGTGTAATTCCTAAACTATTAGAAAAAGAAGAAGTTGTTCATTCTGGTGTAGAAGAAATGATAGTTTGTAAAAAAATGAGCGAAAGAAAAGTAATTATGAGCAAATTAATAGATGGCTATATTACACTTCCTGGAGGTTTTGGTACATTAGACGAACTCTTTGAAGCACTCACTTTAAACCAGTTGCATATAGAACAAAAACCTGTTGGATTGTTAAATATAAATGGTTTTTTTGATGCTGTTTTAATGCAAATTGATAAAATGGTGGAAGAAGGTTATGTAAAACCTGAAAACAAAAAATTATTAATTGTAGCAGATTCCGTTAATGAATTAATGCAAAAAATGAATACTTATAAAGCACCAAAAAGTAGCCACGTAATTCATAAAGTAGTTAGTTAATATGACCATAAATTGCAAAGGAAATTTAGTTGATTTATCATCACCAAAAGTGATGGGCATTTTAAATATTACTCCAGATTCTTTTTTTGATGGTGGAAAATATAAAAACGAATCAGACATTTTACGTCAAACTGAAAAAATGCTTTTAGAAGGTGCCACTTTTATAGATGTTGGTGCATATTCTTCTAGACCTGGAGCAAAACACATTTCTGAAGAAGAAGAACTGCTAAGAATTACTCCTGTTATTAATTTGTTGGTTGATAAATTTCCTAAAATCATAATTTCTGCAGACACTTTTAGAAGTAAAGTTGCTAAAGAAACCATCAATGCTGGAGCAACTATTATCAACGATATTTCTGGCGGAAAAATGGATACAAAAATGTTTGAAACTGTTGCCAATTTGCAAGTCCCATATATTTTAATGCATATGTTAGGCACTCCACAAAATATGCAGAAAGACCCAATATATAAAGATGTTACCAAAGAAATCATTTCTTTTTTTGCGGAACAAATCTTTAAATTACATCAACTAAAACTAAATGATGTTATTATAGATGTTGGTTTTGGTTTCGGAAAGACAATTGCACATAATTTTGAAATTCTACAAAATTTATCACTTTTTAAAAGTTTAGATACACCCATTTTAGCAGGTATTTCACGCAAATCTATGTTGTATAAAACCTTAGATATTTCTACTCAAGAAGCATTGAATGCAACCACTTCTGCAAACACAATTGCACTCTTAAATGGCGCTAATATTTTACGTGTACATGATGTAAAAGAAGCTGTAGAAGCTATAAAAATTGTTCAGCAAATTTCTAATTAGTAGCTATTTCCTGCTTTCCACTATAAAAAAAAAAAAAAAACAAAAAGGATGTCGTTTCAATCAGGGCTAAACTTGTTTGCTAACTATTTTACATTATTTAAAAGACGATTGTCATTTCGAAATAAGTGAAGAATGAACTATTAAGAAATCACACCCTTATGAAAAAACTTGGCACTCTTTTTGTTAAATAAATGTTAACGCCAAAAATCTACCTAATTAAACTTTAATAATCCTTTTCGAAATAGTTTCGAAA
>JBGCFX010000045.1:0-16696 GCA_045110395.1 Polaribacter sp. | reverse complement strand
GCATTGCTTAATTGTTGGTTGGCACTAATTAAAGTGATGCTATCATTATTTACATCTACCTCTGCATTTAACAATTCTAATTTGGTAGATTGCCCATATTCATATTGGTACTTTGCACGTTTTAATCTACTTTTAGAAATGGTTAAAGCTTGGTTTAAATTGTTTTTATTCTCCGATAATCTTGCAATTTGAAAATAAATAGTAAACAATTGCAAATAGGTGTTTTCTATGGTTTCTTTAGCTTGAATTTCGGATAAATTATAGGTTTCTTTTAATTGTTGATAGTTGTATTTTCTGCCTAAACCATCAAAAATGATATAATTTACACCAACAGATGCACTATAGGTTTTGGTCACAACTCCATCACCAGAAATTTCTGAATCATTCCCTGTATTTCTATCTGTAAAGGTTAAACTTTGGTTATTTCTACGAAAATCTGCACCAGAATTTAAAGTTGCTGTTGGCAAAAATCTAGAATTATAAATACTAGAATTATTTTTAGCTACTTCTAAATTGTTATTCGCAATTTTAATTCCGAAGTTATTTTCTAAAGTAATTGCTAAAGCTTCTTTTTTAGTCAGTATTTCTTGTGAAAAAAAAGATAAAGTCGATAAAAAAACGACTGTAATAATTGCTTTTTTATAGTTTTTCATTTGTATCATTTTTAGGATCTAACTGCAAATTATCTTCTTTTGTGGTTGCAATCTTTTCAGATTCATCCATCCCAAAATTAGATTCTTTAATAGCTCTTTCTACTTCTTCTTTACTCACTTTATTTCCTGTTTTTAGCCATTTTGCATTCACTTTGATGGCATTAGAAACAGACAACATCATTGGTAACATAATTAATGTTAAAACAGTTGCAATTGCAATACCATAGGCAATAGAAATTGCCATCGGAATTAAAAATTGCGCTTGTCTACTTTTTTCAAATATTAAAGGTGCTAAACCAGCAACTGTTGTTAATGTGGTTAAGAAAATAGCTCTAAAACGAGATTGACCAGCTTTAACCAAAGCAGCATCATATTTCATTCCTAATTTTAAATAACTATTGAATTTTCCTATTAACACCAAACCATCATTCACCATAATTCCTATCAAAGCAATAATTCCTAAAAAGGATAAAATTCCGATTGAAAAATTATGGAAATAGTGTCCCCAAATAACGCCAATCATACTAAAAGGAATCATAATAATTAACAAAATTGGCTGACTGTAAGAACGAAAAGTGAATGCGATTACAATATAAATTAACAATAAAATAATAGGCCCTACAATTTTTATTGAATCTGTAGTTTTTTTGGCTTCTCTATTTTGCCCTTCGTAAATAGGTTGCACTGTTGGGTATTTAGACAGTATTTCTGGCATAATTACCGTTTTTATATTGTCTAAAATATCGGTTTCACTGGCTGTTAAATCTTTTAAATCTGCAGTAATTTGTATTTCACGTTTTCCTTCTAAATGATTAATTGCTATATCTCCTCTTTCTATTTCATAAGTAGCAATTTCAGAAAACGGAATTCGTGTTCCATTTGGTGCTACAATTCGCATATCGTCTAAATCTTTGATAGAAGATCTGTCTTTTTTGTCATAACGAACCCAAACTTTAATTTCATCTTGACCACGTTGAAAACGTTGTGCTTGAGAACCGAAAAAACCAGCTCTAATTTGAGACATTATAGATTGTAAATTTAACCCTAACAAATACGCATTATCTTTTAAATTGATACGAACTTCTTTAATTCCTGCTGGATCATTGTCTGCAACATCTTTTAAAACAGGATTGTTTTCTAAGGCTTCTTTTAACTCTTCTTTTACTGCTTTTAGCTCTCTAATGTCATTACCCAATAAAGAAACTGCAACTGGGCTTCCTCCAAAATTACCACCAGAACCAAAAATTAAACTTTCTACGCCGTAAATTTTACCAACTTTTTCTTGAATAGAATTGGTTATTTCTGGTGATGAAAAATCACGAGCTTCACCAGGTAAAAGATTTACAGTTAAGGTTGCATTTGCACTTCCTGGTCCTACTCTTTTAATAACATTTTTTACAATATCTATATTTCCTGTTTGTTTTTTAGAATATTCATCATTTGTAATCCAAACTTTTTGTTCGATTACAGAAATGATAGAATCAGTGATTTTTTCGTTGGTTCCTTGAGGCATATTTAAGGTAATCTGAACACGATCACTTGCTACTCTAGGAAAAAAAGAACTTTTAATTACACCACCTTGTAAAGCAGAAAAACTGATTAAAAGAGTTGCCACAAAAACGCAGAAAATGAAAAACTTATTTTTTAATGAAAATTTTAAAACTGGCACATAATAATTGTCTCTAAATTTTCCTAAAAAAGCATCTGCTTTTGCATTTATTTTTTTGAAAAAACCGTCAATTCCTTTTGTTTTTTTGACTTTGCCATTTTCCATTCTTTTCCTATCTAAAGCTTTAGAATGTGCAATGTGTGCTGGCAAAATAATTAAAGCCTCTATTAAAGAAACTGCTAGTGTAAGTATTACAATTGTAGAAACTTCACCAAAAAAACTTCCTATTCTACCATCCACGAAAAAGAAGGTAGAAAAGGCAATAATTGTAGTTAAAATGGCCGATACAATTGGCGGAATTACTTCTAAAGTTCCATCTATTGCTGCGTTAATTTTCGATTTTCCTAAATCGTAATAATGATGATAAATATTTTCTCCAATCACAATTCCATCATCAACCAAAATTCCGATCACAATAATCATCCCAAAAAGTGATAATACATTGATGGTAACATCGAATTGAGCAGCAAAAATAAACATCCCAAAAAAGGCAACTGGCAAACCAAAAGCTACCCAAATTGCTAGTCTTAAGTTTAAGAAAAGTGCTAAGAAAAAGAGTACTAAAAGAATTCCTACAACTCCGTTTTCTAGTAATAATTTTGTTCTTCCGTTTAAAGTAATAGAAGCATCACTAGAAACATTTAATTGTACGTTTTGTTGTTTTTGGTTGAACTCATAAATGTATTCTTTAATTTTATCTGCAGATGAAATTAAGTCTTCATTATTAGTATTACTAACAGTTACATTAATGGCTAAATTGCCATTATAAAATAATCTATCTGGGTTTTCTGACCAAATATCATTTACAGAAGCAATATCTTTTAGACGAATAATATTCCCATTTTGTTCTGTTCTAACAATTAAATTTTGCAATTCTACACCATAATAAGAACGATTGCTGGCTCTAATTAAATAGTCTTCTTCAGCAGTTTTTATGTTACCACCAGTAATTAAAAGATTGGTATTTCTAATGGCGTTAGAAACTTCTGTAAAAGACATATTAAAGGCACGCAAATCGTTTTCACGAACAGCAATTTCTATTTCTTCTTCTGGAAAACCAGAAATTGCTACTTGCGAAATTCCATCAATTCCACGAATGTCGTTTTCTACATTTCTTGCATATTGTTTTAAAGATTTTAAGGAAACATTTTCTCCACTAACTGTAAAACTAATTGTTGGTCTTATGCTTTCTACCTTTGCAATTACAGGTGGTTCCATTCCTGATGGAAAAGAAGGAACTCTGTCTACAGCATTTTTTACATCCGATAAAACTACATCTATATTTTTACCTTTTTCTACCTCTACATTTACGTTTGCAGAGTTTTCTCTTGAGACAGAAGTAACTCTTTCTACACCAACAATTCCTTTTAAATTGTCTTCAATTTTTAAGACAACACCTTCTTCCATTTCTGCTGGTGAAGCTCCTGGATATGCTAAGGTTATTCTAATTAATTGCGAATCTACCAGTGGAAAAAAGGAAGATTTCATACTTAAAACCCCAACCAAACCAAAAATGATAAATGCAAAAATCATTACATTTACTGCAACAGGATATTTTATAAAATAGGTAATTATCTTTTTCATCTAACTACTTCTTTTTATTGATTTTTACAATCATCCCGTCAAAAGCACCAGGTAAAGGTTGTGTTAGAATTTGCGTATTATTTTCTAAACCTTTAATCACCACTTTTTCTGCTCCAAAATAAACAGGATTTATTTTTATCAAACTTAAAATAGAATCGTTTTTTACAGTATACACAGCATTATTATCTACCAATAATTTTCTTGAAATCTCAAATGATTCTGCCATTGATTTTGCTACTAAATTTGCTTCTAAAAAAATTCCTTCTTTTAAATCTGGGTGCTTTACATCTATAAAAGCCTTTATAGTTTGAGAAACTTGATCTACTCTACCATTTACACGAACTACTTTTCCTGAATAGGTTTTTGTTTTCTCTAAATTTGTAAGTGTCACAGCATTCCCAACTTTTAATAAATCTGCAAATGTTGCGTTTAGAGAAACTTCCATCTCATAAATATTGGTATCTATAAATTCTCCCAATTTTTGTCCAACTCTTACCAGAGTTCCTGGGCTTACCAAAGTTTCAGTTAAAATACCAGAAAAAGGTGCAGTAATTCTATGTTTAGAAAAACGAACTTCTAAATTTTTAACATTGTAATAAGCTGTTAAAATTCCTCTACCTGAAATAAAGTATTTTTCTTTATCTGTATTAAATATTGGTAATTTTGGTACAGTTTTATTAATGTTGTAACTTTTTAAATAGGTTTCCCACTTATTAAACTCCTTAGGATAATCTAAACGAATATCTGGCATAATTGCCGTAATTAAATTGTATAAATTACTTTTTTGAGATTGTAAACTTGCGTAAAATTCATCACTATTAATACTCAATAAAGTTTCTCCTTTGTAATATTTTGTACCAGCTTTAAAGGCTTTTTTAGATGTTTTTAAAATACCTTGTACTTCAGAAAAAATATCAATTTTATTTTTGGCAATTAAATTACCACTCGCAGTTATAATAATAGGAATTTCTTTATTAGCTACATTTTTCACAAAAACAGTTTTAATTTGTTTTTTAAAAGTAGGTCTTGGTTTGTTGTTTTTTTCTACCAAACGATTGCCAAAATAAACAGCGCATGCAATAGCTAAAACTCCTAGAATTGCTAGAATTATTTTTCTCATAATTAATTAGTTGTACTTTCTTTAGAAGAAAAAAGAAAGATTTTTATAGTCTTTGCAAAGATACTTTTTAGACATAAGCTTATTAGATTTGTTTAAATCTACTTTGTTAAATAAATGTTATAATTGGCTATTTTTTAGTATAAATTCTTAAAACCGCTTTTTTTTAGCATCTTTATATCTTTAAAATATAAAATGTCTTCTAACTTTAGAATTTCTCGTGCTTTTAAAAATGCAAAAAGAATTTGTTTTAATACAGATTCTAAATTTGTGTTTTTTAGTGATGCTCATAGAGGAGATAATGGTTTTGCTGATGATTTTGCACATAATAGAAATATGTTTAAATATGCTTTAGAGCATTATTATAACAACGATTTTACTTACATAGAATTGGGTGATGGAGATGAATTATGGGAAAACAGGCGTTTTAAAAATATTTTTAGAGCAAACAAACACGTTTATTTGTGGTTAAAAAAATTTCACGACAAAAACAGGTTGCATTTCATTTGGGGTAACCACGATATGAAGTACAAAAAACCGGCTACGATTCGTAAGAACTTACACTATTATTACGACTCTGTTTCTGACACAAAAAAGGAATTGTTAATTGGTGTTTCTTTTTCTGAAGCCATTGTTTTAGAAGATGAAAATTCTGGAAAAGGAATATTTTTATTACATGGACATCAAGCAGATTGGTTTAATTATGTATTTTGGAGGTTGAGTAGCTTTTTGGTAAAAGTACTTTGGAAACATTTGCAAATACTGGGTTTTTCTGACCCAACAAGTCCTGCTCAAAATTTTAAAGAACGCATAAAAGTAGAGCATAAATTAGAAAAATGGATTCAAGAAAACAACAATCAAATGATGATTACTGGCCACACACACAGACCACGTTTTCCTGATAAAAATGAGATTCCTTTTTTTAATGATGGAAGCTGTGTACATCCAAGATCTATTACAGGAATTGAAATAGAAAATTTTGAAATTACCCTGATAAAATGGCATATTATTACCAAAGAAAATGGTACAATGCAAATTAAAAGAACCATTTTAGAAGGACCAGAAAACTTAAAACACTATTTGAATTAATGTTTTGTAAACCAACTAATTCTGCTTTATTTTTTTCCTCTATTGATGAAATTTCAGAAGAAATTTGGCAATCTTTACATTGTGAAAACAATATCTATTTTCATCGTGATTTTTTAAAATCGATTGAAAAAAATCACTCAGAAATTACTTTTTCTTATATTGTTTTGGTTGATAAAGACAAACAACCAATTGCTTTTGCATCTATTCAGATTATAGATTTTTATATTGATGGCATTAGAAATGATTTAGAATTATTAGTAAGAAAAATTAAAAATATTGGAAGAAAATTACACATCTTCCCAAATAAAAAACCTTTAAAATTATTAATTTCTGGGAACACTTTTATGAGTGGAGAGCATGGAATTTTCATCAAAAAAAATCAAAATAAAAAAAGAGTTATTAAAGAATTGGCAAAAGCTATTTTGCACTTTGTTAACGCTGATAAAAACCTAAAAATTGATGCTTTTTTACTAAAAGATTTTTTAAACGAATCGCTTTTTATTACTGATGAGTTAAAAGATTATAAATACAATCCGTTTTCTGTAGAGCCTAATATGGTTTTTAAACTTGAAGAAAGTTGGAACTCTTTTGATGATTATTTAGCAGCAATGAAAACCAAATTTAGAGTAAAAGCTAAAAAAGCTTTTAAACAAAGTGCTACTATAAAAATTGGAGAAGTTACTACAGAAAATATCGAAGAACAGCTTCCAAAAATGACTGCTTTGTATAAAAAAGTAGCTGATAATGCAGATTTTAATTTGGGTGATTTCAATTTAGAAACTTACAAAGATTTTAAACAAAAATTAGGAGATACTTATATTTTAAAAACATATTGGATCAATCATAAAATTGTTGGTTTTATTTCTGGTATTATCAATCAAAATTCTTTAGACGCACATTTTGTAGGTATTGATTATCAATTAAATAGAGAATATGCAATTTATCAAAGAATGTTATATGATTATATAGAAATTGCAATTAATAAAAAATTAAAAACGATTAATTTTGGCAGAACAGCAAGTGAAATTAAAAGTTCTGTTGGTGCAGTTCCAGAAGATTTAACAATGTATCTTCGTCATAAAAAAAGTATTACAAACAGAATTTTAAAGTTATTTTTGCAGAAGATTCAACCTACACCATTTCATCAAAAATATCCTTTTAAAGCTCTAATAAAAAATGAAAAATAGCGAAGAACTTATTCAACTTTTAAATTTAGAAGATTTAGGTGGTCATAATTTTAGCGGAAATAGTTATACTATTGGAAGCCCACATGTTTTTGGCGGTCAAGTGGTTGCACAGGCAGTAAATGCTGCTTATAAAACCATTCCTAAAAATCGATTTTTGCATTCTTTACATTCCTATTTTTTAGAAGCAGGAGATTTAAACATTCCTATCAATTACAAAGTTACAGAAATGAGAAATGGAGGTAGTTTTTCTACAAGAAGAGTTACTGCAAGCCAGCATGAGAAAACCATATTTATTTTGGCAGCATCATTTCATATTAAAGAAGAAGGTTTTGAGCATCAAACAGCAATGAAAACTGAGATAAAACAACCAGAAGATTTATTGTCTTGGGAAGATATGTTAGCCCAATTTGGTGATTTTTTACCAAAATCTACCAAAGCATTTTTAAGTATAAAAAGACCCATTGAATTTAAACCAGTCAGAGTTCCCAATCCTTTAGATCCTGAAGATTTACCTGCTGATGAGCAAGTTTGGTTTCGATTAAAAGGAGAAAACCACACCAACTTAGATTTTAGAACTAAACAAGAAATTTTAACCTATATTTCTGATTATAATGTTTTAAATGCTGCATTTAATCCTAATGGAAGTAAATTTAGTTTTGCAAATACACAAACTGCAAGTTTAGATCATTCTATGTGGTTTTTTAGAGATTTTAATTTTGACGATTGGATGCTCTTTTCAGCAGAATCACCAAATGCTTATGGTGCAAGAGGTTTGGCAAAAGGAAATATTTTTACAAGAGATGGTAAATTAGTAGCTTCTTTTGCGCAAGAAGGTTTGTTAAGGCCTAAAAAGTAGTATTCAGTATTAAAAAAATAGAAAATAAAATTATGAACGACGCTTTTATATATATTTTAACCACAAATGGTTTGTTGTTTTTATTGAGTGTTATTTTTTGGAAATTCCCGCCGAAAAAAATAAACAGCTTATATGGTTATAGAACTCATAAAACAATGTTAAATCAAAAAATATGGGATTTTTCAAACTCCATTTTTACTAAAAATTTACTTATTTATAGTGGTATTTCTTTTTTAGGTGGTTTGGTTTTTGCAAATTTTGCAACTCAAGAATTAAGTTGGCAACCTATGGTTTTAGTGCTTTTGTCAATTTTAGTAAGTATTATAAAAACAGAAAGGTCTTTATCTGATAATTTTACTGAAGAAGGGAAAAAGAAATAATTTTTTAACTAAAAACAAAAACCCAAAACTAGTCATTAGTTTTGGGTTTTTGTTTTATATCTATAATAAATTACTGAATTTAATTCGCAATAAATTAAGTTTAAACTGAAGCTTTCATTAACTCTCTATTCATTCTTGCAATGTTGTCTAAAGAAATTCCTTTAGGACATTCTACTTCACAAGCACCAGTATTTGTACAGTTTCCAAAACCTTCTAAGTCCATTTGAGCAACCATATTTTGCACTCTGTCTGCAGCTTCTACTTGACCTTGAGGCAACAATGCATATTGAGATACTTTTGCTCCCACAAATAACATTGCAGAACTATTTTTACAAGTAGCTACACAAGCACCACAACCAATACAAGTTGCAGCATCCATAGCTTCGTCTGCTGCATGCTTAGAAATTGGAGTTGCATTTGCATCTTGTGTATTACCAGAAGTGTTTACAGAAATATAACCTCCTGCATGTTGAATTCTATCGAAAGAACTTCTGTCTACGACTAAATCTTTTATAACTGGAAATGCTGCAGCTCTAAATGGTTCTATAGTAATTGTATCACCATCTTTAAACATACGCATGTGCAATTGGCAAGTAGTAACTCCTCTATCAGGACCATGAGCTTCCCCATTTATATACATAGAACACATACCACAAATACCTTCTCTACAATCATGATCAAAAGCAACTGGTTCTTCACCTGTATTTACTAACTGTTCATTTAAAACATCCATCATTTCTAAGAAAGACATATGTTCTGAGATTTCAGTAACCTTATAATCTATCATTTGACCCTTTGAACTAGCGTCTTTTTGTCTCCAAATTTTAAGTGTTAAGTTCATTCTATCTTTTTTATTTATAACTTCTTTCTTTAACTTCTATATTCTCATATTCTAAAGGTTCTTGATGCAAAATAGCATCTTTTGGCTCCCCTTTATATTCCCAAGCAGAAACGTATTGGAATTCTTTTATTCTTTTTGCTTCTCCTTCTTCTGTCTGATGCTCTTCTCTAAAATGACCACCTGCAGATTCTTCTCTTTGTAAAGCATCTTTTGCAAACAATTCTCCTAATTCTAAGAAATCTGCTACTCTACCTGCTTTTGCTAGTTCTTCATTATATTCATCTGCACCTCCAGGAACTGAAACATTTTGCCAGAAATCTTTTCTTAACTCAGATATTTCTTGGATAGCTTCTTTTAAACCAGTTTCGTTTCTAGACATTCCACATTTGTCCCACATTATTTTACCTAATTTTTTGTGGTAATAATCTACAGAATGACTTCCTTTATTGTTTACAAAGAAATTAATAGCGTCTTTTACAGATTTTTCTGCTTCTTCAAATTCTGGAGTTTCTGTTGATATTTTTCCTGTTCTAATATCATCAGCTAAATAATCTCCAATAGTATATGGCAACACAAAATAACCATCTGCTAAACCTTGCATTAATGCTGATGCTCCTAATCTGTTTGCTCCATGATCAGAGAAATTTGCTTCTCCAATACAATAACCTCCAGGAATTGTGGTCATCAAATTATAATCTACCCAAACACCACCCATTGTGTAATGTACTGCTGGATAAATCATCATAGGCGTTTCATACGGATTTTCATCTATGATTTTCTCATACATCTGAAACAGGTTTCCATATTTTGCCTTTACAATTTCTTGCCCTAATTCTTTAATTTTTGCTTCAGAAGGATTATTAATTCCTTGAATCTTTGCTTGCTCTGTTCCATATCTTACAAAAGCCGCTGCAAAATCTAAATACACAGCTTCACCTGTTGCATTAACTCCATAACCAGCATCACATCTTTCTTTTGCTGCTCTAGAGGCAACATCTCTTGGCACTAAATTACCAAATGCAGGATATCTTCTTTCTAAATAATAATCTCTTTCGTCTTCTGTTAATTGCGTAGGTTTTTTCTTACCTTCTCTAATCGCAATTACATCTTCCATATTTTTAGGCACCCAGATTCTTCCATCGTTTCTCAAAGATTCTGACATCAATGTTAATTTCGATTGATAATCTCCAGATCTTGGAATACATGTTGGGTGAATTTGTGTATAACATGGGTTTGCAAAATAGGCTCCTTTTTTATTAATTTTCTAACCAGCAGTTACATTAGAACCCATTGCATTTGTAGATAAGAAATATACGTTTCCATAACCTCCAGAACCTACAACAACTGCATGTGCAGAATGACGTTCAATTTCTCCTGTAACTAAATTTCTTGCGATAATTCCTCTCGCTTTTCCATCAACGATAACAACATCTAACATTTCATGTCTGTTAAACATTTCTATTTTACCACGTGCAATTTGCCTGTTCATTGCAGAATATGCACCTAATAAAAGTTGCTGACCTGTTTGCCCTTTTGCATAAAAAGTTCTAGAAACTAAAACTCCTCCAAAAGAACGGTTGTCTAACAAACCACCATAATCACGTGCAAAAGGAACTCCTTGTGCCACACATTGGTCAATGATATTTGCAGAAACTTCTGCTAATCTATATACGTTTGCTTCACGAGATCTATAATCTCCACCTTTTACAGTATCGTAAAATAATCTGTAAGTAGAATCTCCATCTCCTTGGTAATTTTTTGCAGCATTTATTCCTCCTTGAGCAGCAATAGAATGCGCTCTTCTAGGTGAATCTTGGTATGCAAATGCTTTTACATTGTAGCCCAATTCTGCTAAAGTTGCAGCTGCAGAACCACCTGCTAAACCTGTACCCACTACAATTACGTCTATATGACGTTTATTTGCAGGATTTACCAAGTTAATTTTGTTTTTATAATCTGTCCATTTATCTTTAATTGGACCTTTTGGTACTTTTGAATTTAAAGCCATAGTTATTTAAGATTAATGGTTATGATTTAAGTGATGAAAAAGTGCTATGAAAATAAATCCTAAAGGGATAAGTATTGCATATGCTTTTCCTAAAATTCCTAATTTTTTACGAAGTGAAGCTGCTCTAACAGATTGAAATGCTGATGTAAAACCGTGTGCTAAATGCAGTCCTAAAAACACAAAAGCAACCACATAAGCAGCAACTCTAGTAGGGCTTACAAATTTCTCTTGTAACTCGTGATAAAATCTTAATTCGCCATTATGCAAACCAGACCAATCTCCTTGAATAAATTTTGTGTTGATTTCCGGAAACCAAAAATCGATAAAATGTAATATGATAAATGCCAAAATTGCAATACCTGACCAAATCATATTTCTGCTCATCCAAGTAGAATTTGCAGCACCATTATTTTTTGCATATTTGGTTCCATTTGCTTTGTTGTTTTTTAATTCTAAGATAAAACCCATTACAAAGTGAAAAACTACACCAAAAATTAATACAGGCTGCAAAGCAAACTGAACCAAAGGATTAGAACCCATAAATTGGGAAACCTCATTAAATAAATCTGCACTGAAAACAGACATCATATTTATGGTCAAATGCTGTAAAAGAAAAATCATTAAGAAGAATGCAGAGAGTGCCATAGACACTTTTCTTCCAATTGAAGATTTGAAAAATCCGCTCATTGTATAATTAGTTAAAATTGTAGTTACAAAAATACGGCTTAACAAAATGGTTTACAAAGAATTTACAACGTTTTCGTTGGTATTTAGAATAGTTTCAAATAATAATCTATTTACAATTGGCTAAAACATCATTAGAACTATTACAATTACCAGAGTTATTCTCAAAAATTATACCCCCACCTTTTTTTAAAAAATTGCAAAATGGCTCAATTGCACAGTTTGATAATTTGGGATTATTTTTTACTACAAACCAATTTGATACATTTTCTAGGTTTTTAAAACCAGATATTAATTCTAAATCTTTATTTTCTTCTATTACTAAAGACCATCCATTCTTAAACGAATTAAAACCAGATATTTCTTTAAATCCATTTCCAGAAATACTCATGTTTTTTATTTCTAGAACTTTCTCAAAACCATCTAAAACAGGAGAGTTTATTATTTTTATAGAAAGTTGTTTTAAATTTACTAATCCATTAAAACTGTTAAAATTACTTTTTAAATTCGAGATTTCTTTTAACTGAAGGTCTCCTAAACTCTTAAGTTTAGGAAATAAATTAGCTTCAAAATCAGCAGTTATATTTTCTAAATAAAAAACCTCATTTATAGTTTCCAAATTATTTAAACCTTCAAAATTTCTTAATTTTTGATTATTCTTTATAGATAAATAACCCAAATCTTTAACGTTAGAAAAAGCATCAATATTAATTAATGATTTGTTATTATTTAAGTCTATACTAAACAAGCCTTTAATATTTTCTAAACCTTCTACGTTTTGCAACAAATCATTTTCAAAAACTCTTAAACTACCTAATTGTGTTAAGTTAGATAGACCTTTTAAATTTTCTAATCTTTTATTTTGAGAGATAATTAAACCTGAATGATTACCGAAATTATAAACACCCTTAATTTTTTTTAACCCAGTAAGACCATCAATATTTTTTAGTAATGGATTATTACTTAAAACTAATTCTGTTAATTCATTGATATTTGTTAAACCTTTTAAGTTTTCTATTTTATTATTGGTACCAATTATTAAAGAACCTTTAACTATTTTTAAATTAAATAGTTTCTCTAAACTTTCTAAATTGGCATTACCACCAATTATTAAAGAACCTCCAATTTTTTCTAAATTAGATAAGCCTTCTAAATTTTTTAAATTTTGGACGTTGTGAATATGTAAAGAGCCTTCAATAACTTTTAATTGCTTCAAAAACTGTAAAGATTCATATTCTATATTATCTAAGGCAACATCAGTTATTGTTATACTTCCATTAAAATTATTACAATTTGGAGTTACAGATAAATAATTTTTAAATTTTTGTATTTCTTCTAAACTATTTAAATTGAATTCTGAAATACCTGATTGACAAAATACGTCTATATCTTGATTAATGTTTTCTTTTTCTGAACAAGAAAAGGTAATTAAAGTAGTTAAGAGAATGGCTAGTTTTTTTATTTTCATAATTATTCTTTTTTATTAGACAAAACCAAACACTTGTTATTTTCCCATTTACCTTTTAAAGATTCGTTAGATATTATCTTTCCATCACAAGTTAAAAAATTGCCTTTTTTATCCTTTTTAATAATTTTCATTTTACCTGCAAGTATGGCATTTATTATTCTATAAACTAAACCTTTTTGAGGCGTTTTACTTCCTCTAGAAATTAACTTTAAACCTTGTTCGTTGTTGTACAAATCCATTTCTGATGATATTTTATCTGGTACAACACCATCTTCTAACTTTTTCTTTTTGTAAGTTAAATAATTTTCTTTTTCGTGCGCTTTTCCTAAAGATCGCGCAGATCTTTTGCCCATTTCTTGTGCTAGTCTAGCCATCCAATAAGCATGTCTAAAAGCATCTACTTGCCCACCAGAAGCATCACCATCTAACAAATTTGTTTTTTGAATTGAATCGCTAACTCTGTTCGCTTCTTTAGAAATTTTTAAAGATTTTTTTGCTTTAAAAGGATGAAAAATCACCCAAGTTCTTTTGGGGCCAGAAAGATCAAAAAAACTTTTAAAACTAGATTGTGCACTCATTGAAACCGAGATTGAAAAGAAAATTAGAATTGCTATTTTTTTCATTTAATGCTTTTTTAAAATACTTTTTTAATTTTGAAAACTATAAGGACTTAAATTTGTTTTATTTTATTTCAAACTTATTTACTTCGTCACCAATTTTAACAGTATATTTTCCTTTTGGTAAGTAAAACTTATCATTTTGAGCTTTACTTATTTTTATTTTTTTATTTGCTTTTTCGAATGCTTTTTTTCCTTTTTTTGAGAAAGAAACATCAAATGTTAATTCATTAAAACCTTTGTTTGCATCTATTGAAATAGCGTTTACTTTGGTGTCATCATTGTAAATATCTATTGTTACTTTTCTGTCTGAATTCACATAAAAAGGAATGGAAATTTCTGGTTCATAAGCCTCTCTCCATTGGCTCCAAGAACGTCCCCAATTTCTACTTTTTCTAATATTGTTGATTGCAAATATGTGAGCAGATTTTTCTAAAACATTTTCTGTCATATTTTGCAGTGCAGCAATATTGGCTTTATACAAACTACGTCCATGTGTACCAACAATTAAGTGTTTTGCAGTTGGCTGAATAACTAAATCGTGCACTGCAACATTTGGTAAATTGTTTGCAAATGCCTCCCAAGAAGTTCCTTGATTAAAAGAAATATACAAGCCATTATCTGTACCTACATACAATGCATTTTCGTTTTCTGAATCTTCTTTTATTACGTTTACTGGTGATGTTGGAATGTTACTACTGATGTTTTTCCAAGTCTGTCCATAATCATCAGAAACATAAATATAAGATGCAAAATCATCAAATCTATATCCGTTTAAAGTTGCATATACACGTTCTTTTTTAAATTTTGAAGCAGTAACTCTAGAAATCCATAAATTTTGTGGCAAATTGTTAGAAATACGTGTCCAACTTCCTCCTCCGTTTTTGGTTACGTTGATGTATCCATCATCTGAACCTACATAAATCAACCCAAATTGAAACGGACTTTCAGAAATTGAAGTTAACGTACCATAAGCAACATTTCCTTTTTTCCCTCCTGTTGTTAAATCACCTGAAATTGTTTCCCAATCATCTCCTTGATTTAGGGATCTATGCAATTTATTACCTCCTAAATATAAAATATCTTGATTGTGTTTTGATAAATGAATTGGAGTTTGCCAATTAAATCTGTAAGGATTTTCGCCTAAAGTATGTTTTGGTTGAATGTATTTATTCTTACCAGATTTTCTATTAATTCTAAAATAATTCCCAAATTGATATCCAGTATACACAATATTTGCATCTCTATCATCCACTTGAACCTGCATTCCATCTCCACCCATAATAGATTCGTAAGGGTTTTGACCACTTTGTTGCCAACCTTTGTTAATTCTTGCATTATTATTGGCAACCCAAACTCCATTATCTTGCAAACCTCCATACACTTTATAGTTTTTCTGATTATCTGCAAAAACTGAGTAAAACTGCCCAACTGCTGGGTCGTTTAATTTAATCCAATTTTCTCCATCATCGTAAGAAAGGTTTAAACCACCATCATTTCCATTTAAAATATGACCAGATTTTTTAGGATTTACCCACAAAGCTTGATGATCTGAATGCACATTTTCTCTGCTGATAGAAGTAAATGTTTTACCACCATCTTTAGATTTTATAATTGGCACTCCTAAAACGTAAATTCCATTTTCGTCTTGTAAATCGACTCTAATTTCACCAAAATAATATCCATAAGAACTATACACACCATCTAAATAACCTTTGTGCGTTTTTTTCCAAGAATTACCTCCATTTGTAGTTTTAAAAACTTCTGCACCAATAACCTGTGTATCAAATAACATTGAGTTTGCATCTTCTAAATAACTAGCTAAATCCATAGGTTTTACAGAGCCAACTCTAACCATTTGTTTTACATTTTGCGCTCTGTATTTTTCTTGAAACCCATTATTTTTTAAATAAGTGCTTAATTTTTTATCAGATAATTTTAAGAAATCTGTAGAAGACATTGTTTTAAAATCTTCTTTTGTTAATGCATCTGAAGGTTTTTTATCTTTTCCTTTTGGTCTTCTAAACTGGCTATCATGCAAAGCATAAACTGTGTTTTCATTAAAAACAGCTAACCCAATTCTACCTACTCCATTTCCTGTTGGAAAACCACTTTTATCTGCAATTTTTGTCCAAGAACTACCTGTATCTGTACTTTTATAAATTGAAGAACTATTTCCATCACCGTCAAAATTCCACGCTTTTCGCTCTCTTTCCCAAGAAGCAGCATACATTACATTAAAGTTTTCTGGTGCATAAGCAACATCTATAACACCTGTGTCTTTATTGATAAAAAGTGATTTTGTCCAAGTTTTTCCTCCATCTGTAGTTTTAAAAACTCCTCTTTCTTCATTTGCAGAATATAAATGACCAATTACACCAACTACAACTTCATTTACATTGTTTGGATTGATTAATATTCTACTTATATGATGTGAATCTGGCAAACCAACATTTGTCCAAGTTTTTCCATTATCAGTAGATTTTAACATTCCTATTCCTGCATAAGAGGATCTTGAAGAATTTTTTTCTCCAGTACCAACC
>JBGCFX010000044.1:0-5346 GCA_045110395.1 Polaribacter sp. | reverse complement strand
AAGTTTGTCTTTTTAGAAATAGATGAACTTACTTTACCTCCATTATCTTCTATGGCTTTTTTTTTTTCATTTCTACTCATTTGATGAAAAACCCCAGAAACTACAAATATCTGCCCTTGTAACAACTCTGTTTGATTTTCTAAACTTTCTGCAGAAACCTCTAATTGAACTCCTACTTCTTTTAAACGATTTATTAATTGAAGGTTTCCTAAATCGTTCGAAAAATCGACAATACTTTGTGCAATTCTATCTCCAATTTCATCAACATTAATTAGTTCTTCGAAATCTGCTGTCATTAAATTATCTATAGATTTAAAATGTTTTGCTAATTTTTTAGCCACAGTTTCTCCTACAAAACGAATTCCGAGTGCAAATAATACTTTTTCAAACGGAATTTCTTTTGATTTTTCAATTCCATCAATCATATTCTGAGCAGATTTTTCTGCCATTCTTTCTAAAGGAATTACTTGTTCTACTTTTAAATCGTATAAATCTGCATAATTTTTAATGAGATTTTCTTTACGTAATAAATCTACAGTTTCTCCTCCTAAACCATCAATATCCATCGCTTTTCTGCTAATGAAATGCTGGATTCTACCTGTAATTTGTGGAGCACAACCAAATTCGTTTGGGCAATAATGTTTTGCATCACCTTCTGTTCTTACTAATTCTGTATTACATTCTGGGCAATTGGTTGCGTAAATTGTTGGAATTGAATTTTCTGGACGTGCTGTAAAATCGACTCCTATAATTTTTGGAATGATTTCGCCACCTTTTTCAACAAAAACAGTATCATTTTCTCTAATATCTAACTTTTCAATTTGATCTGCATTGTGCAAAGAAGCACGTTTTACAGTTGTTCCTGCCAATTGTACAGGTTCTAAATTTGCAACAGGAGTAATTGCGCCTGTTCTACCAACTTGATAGGTAATTTCATTTAAAACTGTGGAAACTTGTTCTGCTTTAAATTTATATGCAATTGCCCATCTTGGAGCTTTTGATGTATAACCTAGTTCTTCTTGATGCTGTAAATTGTTAACTTTTATAACAATTCCGTCAGTTTCATAAGGTAAATCGTGTCTTTTTTCATCCCAATAATTTACAAATTCAAAAACTTGATCAATCGTTTTTGCTAATTTTATAGCTTTTGGGACTTTAAACCCTACTTTTCTTGCGTTTTCTAAACTCTCAAAATGAGTTTTGTATTTTCTTTCTGATGTAACCACTTGATATAACAAACAGTCTAAAGGTCTTTTTGCAACTTCTGAAGAATCTTGCAATTTTAAACTCCCACTTGCAGTATTTCTTGGGTTTCTATATTCTTCTTCTCCATTTGCAACTCGTTCTTCATTCATTTTATTAAAACCATCTAAAGGTAAAATGATTTCTCCACGCATTTCAAAATCATTCACAAAATCTTCTTTTATGGATAATGGAATTGACAGAATTGTCTTTATATTATTGGTAACCTCATCACCTTGAAAACCATCTCCTCTTGTAACTGCCTTTATAAACTGACCATTTTCGTAAGTTAAGTTGATGGAAGCTCCATCAAATTTTAACTCGCAAGTATATGCTGTTTCTGTAGTTCCTAAAACTTTTTGAACTCGTTTTTCCCAATCTTGTAAATCTTCTTTCGAGTAGGAATTGTCTAAAGAATACATTCTGTTTTTATGAACAAGCGTATTAAAATTCTTAGTAATTGTACCTCCTACTCTTTGTGTTGGCGAATTTGCATCAAAAAAAAGTGGGTTTTCTAACTCTAATTTTTCTAATTCTTTCAATTTTATATCAAAATCATAATCAGAAATTGTGGCATTATCTAACACATAATAATTATAATTGTGTTGGTTTAATTCGTCACGAAGTTGTTCTATTCTTTCCTGAACATTCATATTGATAAAACTTGTTTTTCAGTTTAAAAAAATGTGTATTTCTTTGAATCAAAAATGATTTAAAAAAATGAAATATGCTATAAAAATACATAAAATTTATATTGATTTTTGTGAATCTAAATTTTACAAAGATTAATTTGAACAACTTTTAAATTTAAAAAATTAATTTACCAACTTTTAACTCTTCTTTTATACTTTTTAAACGAACTAATTTTACTTTTTTAATTTCATTTTTAGAACCATAATTTTTAAAAGTCGTTACTTTTAAAAAAGTTGGTCCTGATATTTTTTGAGCATCACTTGCATAATAATCTACATTTATAACATACTCTCCTTTTAATCCTTTCTTTAAAACAAATTGCTCAGGACCAAAACCCTCTGTCATATCATCAGAAATAAGCCCACCAATTTTTGTTTTTTTATGACTGTAATAACATTTTTCGTTATTTGGGTCTGTTACCCATAAATCTATATCTGTATCATTATGATTCCAATCTATTAAAACTCGAACATCTGTTTGTATATTTTTGATATATTTTTTATCAATATGATTTATATTTAGTTGATTACCATATAAAGTTATCATTCTATTTAGTTCATTTAAAGCAATAACTTCAATCCCTTCAAATCTTCTGTTTTCATCTTTTACTAATAATTCTCCGTTCACAATTTCATATAATAAATCTAAAGATTTTTGATACGCCCCTATTTGTTCATATGACAAAGCCAAATCTCTATGAGACTGAATGTCTTCTGGTCTTAATTCTACAACTTCTTTATAGATATAAACAGCATACTTATACAATTTATATTCTTCAAACTTATAAGCCAAGGCTTTTAGCAACTCAAAATTATCTAAATCTATTTCTGCAACATTTGTTAGTATTTGATAAGCAATTGAGGTTTCTTTTTTATTGATGAAAAAATCGGCAACATCTATATAAAAAGAAGGTGAGTTTTCATACTTACTTCTAAGTTCTATATATTTTAGGTATGCTTCTTTTGTGTTTGTTGTCTGTTCTAAAACTTTTAAATATGGGGTTTTGGGGTTCCAACCTTTTAATTCTAATTTCTCAGAAACTAATTCTTCAAAATCTGCAATCTCATCTAAATCATCTTCATTTCCTTTTTTGGTTACGATAACTACAACTCCATTTTTACCTCTACTACCATAAATAGTTTCTCCTTGTTCAGATTTTAAAACATAAATAGAATGTAGTTTTTTAGGATTTACATCTGGATTTTTAACTAAAACCCCATCTACAATATATAAAGGTTTATTTTTTAAGTTTGTTTTTTTTGAATAAAAATTTTCTTTGTTATCAGAAATACCTTTAATAGTTACACCAGAAACTTTCCCTCTTAAAGCACTAGTCACAATTTGTGAACTAACAACAGTAACTGAAGATGTTACAGCCCTAGTTGTTGTACCTCTTGCATAACCTGTAACAACAATTTCTTCTAAAACACTATCATCTTCTTCTAAAGTAACATTTACAATTCTATTGCTATTAATTGTTTTTGCAACTGTATTATAACCTAAATAACTAAATTTCAACACCTCTCCACTTAAAACTCTTATAGAATATTTACCATCAAAATCTGTTTGAGTTCCTCTAGATTTTCCTTGAACAGAAATAGAAACTCCTGGTAATGGATCACTTACATCTTTTACAATTCCAGAAATTAAAAATTCATTTTCAGAACCATTTCTGCTAGTGTTTTGTATATTTTGATTTGTTTCTGTAACTCTTCTCTCTATAGTATCAACAGATTTTTTTATAACATTTGTAATCTTCTTTTTAAACACATAATTTTTGTCATACCAAGAAAAATAAGCTTCATATTTATTAAAAAGTTCTTTTTGCAACTTTGCAATCCTTTCCTTTTTATTGTTTGTTCTTTTAGATTTTATGGCAAAAAACTGTTCCTTTAATTCTTTGGGAGGCTCAATATTATGCGTAACATAATCTTCAATCCTATCTAAAATTAACATTGATGTAAATGGACTTATAATTTGGTGTTTTTTACTAATTTCAATAATCTTATTTTCATTTATTTTTGAATTTATTGTTAAAAAGTCAAGTTTTTTCTGAGCCCAAATTTTTGAAATATGGTTATTGACTGTTTTATTATTGTTGCTATTTAATTTTATCGTTTTTAAAGTATCATTACCAACACCCATATAAATTTTGATGTTTTTTTGATAAAAACTTCCTTTAGCAGATAATGTAAAATTATTAGTAATAGCTTCTCCTTTTTTAGGATAGGTTTCTAAAATATGCTCTGGTAAGTTGGTTCCTAAAAATTGTAATTGGGGTTTTGTAATCTTTTTAAAAACATCACTTATAGAAGTTTGTTGCAAGTTTACATAATTCCCACCAGAATAATTTGCAGCATTTTTTAATACAATATGATTTGCAGATATTGTACTATTTATAATGTGTGTTTTAGTATTAAACTTTAAACTTGTATTGCTTAAAGTACTTAAACCATCTGTAAACAATAAATTTAATTTTGTTTGTGATGTATACTTAGCAATAGATTCAAAACTAGATGCTCCATCATAAACTACATTATTTAGCGTGTTTTTTAAAGCATTCCAATTTCCGCTTTTTATGATAAAATTGTTCTCCTCTCTTATTTCAGTATTAAACGTAACTAACTTAATCGTTGCATTTTTTACTTTTTTAAAATAGGTTTCTAAAAAAGCTAATTCTGTATGTATTTTTTTATTTCTCTGAGAAAAAGAAACATCCCAAAAAAGTGTAATCTCTTTTTCTAAAGCAATTTTAGAAGTCTCTATATCTAATTGTTTTGATAAATAGAAAAAATTATCATTTACAATCATTTTTTCCTTTTTAGGGTTTAAAGGAATTTTAATAAATATAGGCTGAGTAATTCTAGATTTCTTTTTATCAATTTTCATGTAATAAGCATCTTTCTTTTTATCATACATAAATTTACTTGCTACCCCTTTTTCTGAAATTGGCTTTATTTTTTGATTAAAAATTTCCATATCAAAAGAGAAAAAATCTAACTTTTTCTTAAATCTTAAGGGTAATTTGTAATAATAAGCACCATTGCTAAGTAATAATTTCTGCTGAAAATCAACCACAACTCTTTTGTAACCTTTTGCAGGTATTGGATATACTCTTGCTTTGTAATTATTCCCTTTTGTTTTTTCTAACAAAGCTGGGTCTATTCTATTTCTTACAGTACTTTCATAAGCAACTCTTGCTTTTTCTTTTTCTACAACAACAGCTTCTCTTAGTTTACCATTTATATCTAAAGCAAATCTATTTACAGATTGATTTTCTCCTAAAGGAAAAGATAATTCCCCTTCTAAAACTCGATTGTTAGGATTGTAAAATTGCATATCGAAATTCGTAATTGCTATATCTCCAATAATAGAAACGCTTATGGCAACTCTTTTTACATTCAGTTTTTT
>JBGCFX010000043.1:0-5656 GCA_045110395.1 Polaribacter sp. | reverse complement strand
AAAAAAGAGTCCTTCACTTGTACTTGCGTTTCCTATAGTACCCCAAGCAACTTCATTTCCGTTGATAGAAAAATTACTTTTATGAGCAACACTTTTTTCGTTTCTATAAATTTTAGAGGCTTGTGCCAAACCTAAAAGACGTGGCATTTGTCCTGCAGTTGGTGAAATATCTGAACTAGAATTGTATTGTTCTGTTAAGTTTTTCCAAGTGCCATCTTCGTTTATGCTATGTGTAGCAAAATGACCACCCATTTGTCTTCCAGCAGACATAGGATCTGCTTCTATGTCTGTATGTGCATACAAGCCTGCAAAAAATTGTTGCGCAGTTAACTCTCCAATAGCCATCATAAAAGTTTGATCTCTGTAATAACCAGATCTAAAATCTCCTTTTTTAAAGGCTTTTGCCATTGCTAATTGTGGTACTTCTTTACCATCACCAAAAATACCGAATTTTGCTTTTCCTGTTAGTACTTCACGTCTGCCTAATAAACTACATTCTCTACTAATCTTGGCAATCTTATAATCGTTTAAAACTTCAGTTTTAAAGTCTTCGAAAGAAAGTTTTTGATTTGTTTTAGAGAGCGTTTCTTTTAGCATTTTATCGGATTTTTATGGTTTTGCAAATATAACTTTTTTAGTTGATATTTAAAAATATAAAAAATAATTAAGAATATGATAATTTTAACAAGGTTTAACTTGTTTTAATTATTGATAATTTAAAAATAAATACTGTAGATTTTATTTTATAGTAAACCTCTTCTGAAAAAGTTGAAAATGGAACTAAAATCACCAGTAATTGTAAATCTTATTTTTTGGGGATAAGCACCTTGAGACACTTCCCATCCATTGTTAGAATAAAGAGGGAAATAGATTTCAAAAATATTATGAATAAAATTAAATCTAATTCCGTTATTATAAGCAAAATAAGCAGGTACATTTTTATTTTTAAGAATAGCAACATCATTATAAAACTCTACCCACCTCCAAATACCTATGCTAGAGTTAAATGCCATCATATAGTTATCTGCAAACCTTGTTGGTAAAACAGATTTAAAGCCACCTTCTGCAATAATAAATTGTTGACTAAAAATTCCAGATTCTTCAGACCTACCAAAGTAATTAAGTTGAAATAAATAATCATTGGCTCTATCTAATCCAAAACTAAAATAATCTCCACTTGAATTATTATTTAAAAAAGTACCAGCATAAAACCTAAAATCTAATTGTGTATCTGAAGATGTTAAAGAACGGTATCTAATATCTGTAGCTATTTTAGAAAAATTATTAGCAAATTCTGTCGTAAAATTATATCGAAGTTCTTTAATCATATCAATTTTACTGTAATTGTAACTTAAGCTAAATATGTTGTAATTATCTTGTTCTGTTTTTACTGTTTGAGGTGCAACTTCTTTATCTATGCTTAGTATTTTTGCAGTAATATATTTAGAGCCTGCGTCTCTTAATGACTTTCTTTTAAAAATAATATTAACAAAAGGAATTAACGATCTGTAACTTAAATTGGGTGCATAATCTAGGCTGCTTCCTGCTACACCATACATTATTTTATAGATATTGGTTTCTTCAAAAAACTGGTTGTAAAGAACTGAAAATTTTCCAATTATATTTTCGCTTTTAAAAGCATAAGCTGGTGCTATTTTAAACTCAAAATTTCTGGTAATTAAAGGTTTATTATGAATTTTTATACCGAAAATTACACCATTATAGAAATTGTATGCTAAATTAGGTTCGTAGAATAATTGATTATAATTTGGATTTTCTATATCTTTATAAAAAGAGAATTTTATCGGTTTATTAAAAACTTTATTTTCTAGACTTTTCCAATTATTTAAGGTATTGTGTTCTGGGTACAAGTTTTCAAAATTTAAAGCTAAATCTTGAAAATTACCTTTTACTATCTTAAAAGTTTTAGAGCTATCTATATCACTAATCCATTTTTTTAAAACAATATCTTTTTTGTTTTTAATACCATATAATGCAATAGGGGTTGTAATGTTACTTTTGTTTTTAATAGTTACTTCTATGCTATCTTTTTCTATTTTTGCTTTTTCTATGACATAGTCTATTTTTTTAGACGTATTAATATAATCACCAAAAAACCAATCTATTTTTTTAGATGTTTTTTTCGATAAAATCTCTTTAAAAACAGCACTAGAAATATTTTTAGATTTATTTTTTTGATACAATTCTTTAATAGATTCATCAAGTATATGTTCGCCCAAATATTCTTTTAAATATTTAAAACCTAATCCTGCTTTGTAATTATTAACGATTCTTCTATTAAAATTTGATAAAGAATCTAAAGATTTAGTTAGTGCTTGGTCTAAATATTGTCTTGAAGAAAATTGATATACAAATTGATATTTGTCATTAAATTTTAATTTAGAAATGTTAAAATTTCTTATTAACCATTTGTCAGATAAATTTCCTAATAATTTTACTTCTGGATAAAAACGCTCTACATATTCTAGCATTAAATAGTTTTGTATGCCTTCTAAGACCCAATAATCTTTTCGCCTATTTAGTAACAATGTATTATCTATATATTTTTTAGAAATGGCTTTAAAAAAAGTTAAATCCCACCTAAAAACATCCGAAAAAGGTCTTAAAAAACTTGGGAGTTGGTTTAAACCATAAATTGGGTTTTTTCTTTGAGTTGCTTTGTCTACATATATATCATTATGAGGGAATTTACCCAAATATTCTTCTAAAAATAAAAGCTCTCTATTTAAAATATCTGTCGTTAAATTGGTACCAATTTCTTTATTAAAAACATCTGTGTGCACATTTACAGATTTTGTTTTAAATAATTTGTTTTTAGGTTTTGTACTAATCGTAATTAATACATCTGTTTTTTTTTGACCAACTAAATAATAGTTTTTTAAACTGTCTTTTTTTGTTTCATATTGATATAAATTACTCTCTAAAACATACTTATTAGGTATGTCTATCTCAATCGTAAAATTAGTAGGGTTTTCATATAAATCGTCTAAATTTACATTACTCATTAAATGCCAATCATTTTTGTAAACAGCAGGTGCTAAGTACCAAAAACGAAGATGATAACCAGTTTCTGTAAACCCATAACCTGTAAATTTTGCATTCGGTATTTTTACAACATAAGTACTTGTAATTTTAAGACTATCATTAGGTTTTAGTGCTTTTTTTAAGGCTATTTCTATAATATCTGGCTGATTTTCTAATTCCGTAAAAGGTACATTTTCGAAATTTACAGAAATATTATTTACTTTAGAATGCCCTAAATTTTTCTCTTTGGCAAAGTAAAGGTCCTTTCTAAAATCTTCTATAAATCTTTTAGAAAGTGGTGTTTTTCTATCTTTAAAACCATTTGCCCAATTATGGAAATACACTTTTGTTAAAACAGTACCTGAATTATTATAAAAAATAGTTTCTTGTTGTATTTTTAGTTGATTTTTTTCTGGCTCAAGAACACCTTTAATTTTTATTGAATTTTGTTGCCCAAGACAGCATAAAGAAATAAACGTAATAAAAAACGATATGTAGTTTTTTCTATTCAATTAAATTTTTAGAAATTTCTTAGATTTATAAGACGCAGATTTTAAAGAGTAAACTCCTTTTGGTAAAAAACGAACATCTAAACTCAATTCTTTTTCATTTCTTACAAAATGTTCTTTTACTATTTGACCAAGGTGATTAAAAATAGCAATCTTTTTGTGTGCTAAAAGTGTTGTATTAATCTTAAGGTTTGCTGATACAATATTCGAACTTAAAAAAACAAAAGTGCTGTTTTCTTCTATTGACAATGTGTTTTGAGGAGTTTCTAACTCCATAACAATAGGCAAATGATCACTAAATTGATGCAGAGCATTTCTCAGGTTTTGAGAAAACTCGCCAGAACAATTAGTGTTACTCACAAAAGAGTTGTAACAATTTCCATTATTACCAACAGCTTTGTAAGAATCTGCTTTATAAAATAAATTAGTATTGGTTTGTAGGTTTTCAGACATCATTATAAAATCAAAACGATCATCCATACCACCACCTGCACCATCTGTTAAAGTAAATGTTCTTGTAGATTGTGAATGTACATTTGCAAAAGAACTATTGTTCCAAAAATAAGTTGAGTTATAATTTGCATCAAAATAATCCTTACCATCATCAGGAAATTTCGGACATAATTGGTTGATAGGATCTACTATTTTTATAGAGTTGTTTTTGTCAATTAAATTAGAAAAACCCTCTTCATTACTAGTGTAAAAATTAAAATCGCCTGCGAATAATATGTTGCTATTTAAAGGTAGTCTGTCTAATTCTCTAACAAAACTAAGAACAGATGCATTTCTTTTTAATCTATTTTCTATTCCTCTAGAAGCTTTTAAATGGGTAACAAAAACCTCTATTTTTATAGGATTTGTATCTGCATTTTCTGTATTTATTTTAAAAGTATAATGATTGATGTCTCTAGTTCCTGTTGGGATTACAGAAGAACTTTCTAAAATTAGTTTTTTAGAATTATAATACACCATTTGCAATAAACTAGTAGCTGGAGATTGGCTGTATTTAAAAGGTGCTTTTTTAAAACTTGTTTTATAAGGCAAAACAGCATTATCAAAAAGATAATTAGAAGCAGCTTCATTTTTTAGCTCACAAACCATAAATAAATCTGGTTGTACAGACTCTAAAATAGTTTTTAAATGCGGAGTTCTATTTTTACTTTCAGTATCTGAATTATAGTTTAACGTATTGTAAAACATCGCTTTTATATTGGTTTGCCCACATAAAGTTACAGACCAAATACATAAAAAAAGAAAAAAAACTCTTTTTAATACCATTTTAGAAATTTGGTTTTAATTGATATTTGTCGTAAAACTTGTTTAAGTGTTCTATGGCTTCATCTGCAGTATCTACCAATCTAAAAAGGTTTAAATCTTTTTCGCTAATATTACCTTCTTCTAAAAGTGTATTTTTTATCCAATCTAATAAACCACCCCAGAATTTTTTACCTACCAAAATAATTGGGAAACGTCCAATTTTATGAGTTTGAATTAAAGTTATTGCTTCAAAAAGTTCATCCATAGTACCAAAACCACCAGGCATAACCACAAAACCTTGAGAGTATTTTACAAACATTACTTTGCGTACAAAAAAGTAGTCGAAATCTAAACTTTTACCTTGGTCTATCCAAGGGTTATCATGTTGCTCAAAAGGTAATTCTATATTTAAACCCACAGAAAGTCCTTTTCCTCTTCTTGCACCTTTATTCCCAGCTTCCATAATTCCTGGTCCACCACCTGTAATTACTCCAAAACCATTTTGTGTTAGTTTAAAAGCGACTTCTTCTGCCAATTTATAATAAGGGTGATCTGGTTTTGTTCTTGCAGAACCAAAAATAGAAACACAAGGCCCAATTTTACCTAGCTTATCATAGCCCTCTACAAATTCGGAAACTACTTTTAAAATTGACCAAGAATCGTTTGATTTTATCTCATTCCAATCTCTCTCTTGAAATGCACTTCTTATTTTTTGTTCTTCTTGGTTGATTGCTTTTTTCTTCTTATCCTTTTTCTTGTCCTTCTTCATATCAAAAAATGTTAGTAATCAAAGTAAAATGCTATTACCATTTTTGGCAAAAAGCCTACTAAGATAGGTAAATTTT
>JBGCFX010000042.1:0-27485 GCA_045110395.1 Polaribacter sp. | reverse complement strand
GAACATTAATTTGTAAGTTTCCACTTTCAAAATAATTGTAATTTACAAAGTGATATTTTACAGCAAAACCACCCAAGTCTTCTTTTTTTACAGGAATTTTTATAGTTTTTGTTGAGTTATTTAATTTAATCAAACAGGTTTTTACAATTTTATAATTTTTTTCTATTTGAATAGTTACAGTCATATTTTTTGATGCTGAACCTATTGAGATAATTACATCATCACCTATTATATAAAACGATTTGTCTGTGTTTATAGTAAACAATTTTGCATCTGCAACTTGTTTTTCTTTGGTAGAAAATAGTGTGAATCTTTTTTCACCTTTTACTTCTTGTCCGAATTTATCTTTGCTTTCTAAAACAGTAATATATTTTCCTGAAAGCCAATTTTTAAGATTTTTTAATTGTATTTCTTTAGAGGTTTCAGTATCAAAATTTGTTGAGAAAACCAAGGCACCTTTTTTCCAATTTTTTTCATCAGATTCATCATTGGTAAAAGGATCATTTGGGAATAAGGTTCTAAATGTATTTTCTGAAATATCTTGGTAATCAGGAGCAGACCAAGGTCTTTTTCTTAAAGGATTTTTTGGTGCTAATAACTTATATATTTTTATGTTTCCTTTTGCAGCAACAAACTCGTCATTTAAGTTTTTTGTATCGACTTTTAAAGTAGTTTCTTTTTGATTTTTGTCAATTTTATCATCTAAAGAAATAGTTGCTATCAAAGAATGATACCCAACTTTTACAATAGTTGTGGCACTTCTTGTTTCACCATTTACGTCTGTTACATCTGCAGTTATTTCATAATTAAAAACGGGTAAATTTTCTTTAGAAACACTTTCATCAGGAATGGCTTTAAAAATAATTTCAAATTCTCCTTTGTCATTTGTAACACTTTCACCATTTGTAATTTCTTGGGAACTCGAAGTTGGATTTGGTCTGTACCAATAATACCAACTTGGGTATTGTACTTTTCTATGCACTCTATATACTACTTTTGCATCTGTAATATTTGCGCCAGAAAATGCTTTTGCAAAACCATTTATAGTAATAGAATCATTTACTTTAAAACTTTCAGTAATTGGTTTAAATTCTGTTTCAAACTTTGGTCTTTTGTATTCTTCTACAGAGATTGTAAAATCATCATCAAAATCAAATTCTACATCATCATAATCATAGGTTTTGTTACTTTTTTGTTCACTTTCTCCAAAAGTGATAGAAAACTCACCTGTTAAACCATTATTAGGTATTTTTAATTCTCCAGAAACAGAACCAAATTTATTTAATTGTACATCAACAAAATCTACTATTTGACCATTAACATCTTCTAATTGTATTTTAAAATTTTCATCAGTAAAAACTTCAGATTTTTCTCCTTGTTTTTTAATGACAATTGCTTTAAAATACACAGTTTGTCCAGGTCTGTAAATACTTCTATCTGTAAAAATGAAGGGTTTTATAATGATTTCTGAGCTTGCATCATTTTTGTCATTATCATCTTGATTATAAAAATAATGATTGCCAAAAGTGGCGAAATCGTTCTTCGTTTTTACAGAAATGTTTACATTGTAATAATTATTTCTACTTTTAAAAGAGACAAAACCTTTTTTGTCGGTTTTTAGTTTTTTGTTGATGAATTTATCTTCATTATTACTCTTGTTTTTTAAATGTACTTCTGCATTTTTAATTGGTTTCCCTGTATTTCTATCTACAATTTGAAAATTGTATTTGTCATCAAAATGACTTTCTATCAAAGTTAAATTAGTGACTTGTATAGCAGCAGTTCCATAAATTTTATCCTTACTTAAATCTTCATTTTCAGATGTTACAATTAAATATCTCCCAGTATCAAACTTTGGGATGATGACCTCTGTTGAATGTTGCAAATAATCTTTTTCATTTCTTAGTTTTGCATTCCAATTTTTTACTTTTTCTAAAGATTGAATCAATTTCTTTTTGTCTTCTAATTGATAGCTTTTATTCAAGCTTAAAAGTTGTTTTTCTGATATTTTATAAGCTGTAAAATAAAGTTTATCTATATTTTTATAACTGACTAAAACTCTAGCATTAGAATTGATAGGAATATATTCTTCTGCTATAATAGAAAGTGATTTGGCTACAATTTGACTTTTTAGAATCGTACATTTAGTAGCTGCTAAACTTTTAGGAAATTGTTTGATAATTTTATTACAGATTTCTAAAGCCAACTTATTTTCCGATTTATTTCTATGGATTTTTGCAATTTCAAAAGCATACAAACCACTAACTTCATTGTTTTTAAGATGTTCTTTAGATATTTTTAAAGTTGATAATAAAAGAACTTCTTTATCACTAAAAGTTGCGTGTTGATTTACAAAATTGACACGATGAATATCAGCATCTACCAAAGCATCTAAGTTGTTTCCTTTAGAGTGAAATTGAATCAGTTTCTGATAAATTTTTAAAGCATTAAATTGTAATGACAAACTATCTTTAGAAGCGAGTTTTATATTCGAGAAAGTTTTAAAATCACTTAAATAAGAAGGGTTATCTAATACAAATTTATAAGCTGGTCTTGTAATAGAAGTTTCTGAAGATTTATAAAATTCTAAAGCGTTGTTTGCTAAAAAATCATACAAAGTAGGTCTGTATTTCTTAGAATCTTTTTGAATTTGTAAAATAGCTGCAAAATTATGAATATTTTCTTTTTGTAACTTTTCAGAATCTTTTAGAGAAGCATTAAAATGTGTATGAATTTCTTCAAATAAAGTGTCTAAATCCCAAGTTCTAAAATCTGTTTTATCAACTTTAGAAGTTGTTTTTGTTCGTCTGTAAAATTTATATCTGTTTTGCGTAAAATATTGCCAATACAAATTTGCTAATACATTTTGCAACACATTTTTTGTTGGGAATTCACTTTTAGCAATCTGTTTTTTGAAATTATGAATCACATTTAATTGTGCATCTTCTTCTAAAGTCAGAGAAAATTTACTTTTATAAAAGAGAGATTTTATAATTTGAGAAGCATTATTTTCTTTTTCTGCTTTTGTATAAATAGCATCTACAATTTCTAATGCCGATTTTGGTAAATTATCAACCTCAAATTTTTCTACTTTTAACCAAAGGTTATCAAAGGAATTTTGAGCGTTAGAAATAGTAGAAAATAGTAATATCATTAATAGTGTTATTGTGTTTTTTTTCATAATCAAGAGATTTAAAAACGATTCCTAGAAGTTTGCTTCTAGGTTTCAATTGAAATTGTCATTCCCGAAAAATCGGGAACCTGCTACCAAAGCACGTTTAAATCAGGCTGTAAAACAATCTTAAATTAGTAAACACGTCTTTTGGGTGTTTAAAACTGGTTTTTGATTGAGTTTCGTTCTAAATATAATCAATATTGTTAGAAGCTTTTGTATTTTTACTTTTTAAATTTTGTTCAATGAAAATTCATTTTATTGCTATTGGTGGATCAGCAATGCATAACCTAGCAATTGCTTACACCAAAAAGGATACCAAGTTTCTGGTTCTGATGATACCATTCACAATCCATCAAAATCTCGTTTAGAAAAATACGGATTATTACCCAATGAATTTGGCTGGTTTCCAGAAAAAATAACATTAAATTTAGATGTTATTATTTTAAAAATAAATACAAAAAAAGACAATCTAGAATTGTTAAAAGCACAAGAATTAGGCTTGAAGATTTATTCGTATCCAGAATTCTTGTATGAACAATCTAAAGACAAAACTAGAGTTGTTATTGGTGGTTCTCACGGAAAAACAACGATTACTTCTATGATTTTACACGTGTTAAATTATCACGATAAAAAAGTAGATTATATGGTGGGTGCACAATTAGAAGGTTTTGAAACGATGGTGCATTTAACTGAGGAAAACGATTTTATGGTTTTAGAAGGTGATGAGTATTTAAGTTCGCCAATAGATATGAGACCAAAATTTCATTTATACAAACCCAATATTGCACTTTTAAGCGGAATTGCATGGGATCATATTAATGTTTTTCCAACGTTTGAAAACTATAAAGAACAGTTTTCAATTTTTACAGATTCTATGATAAATGGAGGAAGTATGGTTTATAATGTTAAGGATGAACATGTGAAAGATGTAGTCGAATCCTCAGAAAATCATATTAAAAAATATCCCTATGAAACTCCTGCGCATTTTATAGAAAACGGAATTACCTTTTTAGAAACTGCAGAAGGAAATTTGCCATTAGAAATTTTTGGAAATCATAATCTACAAAATTTAGCAGGAGCAAAATGGATTTGTCAGCATATGCAAGTTGACGAAGATGATTTTTATGAGGCTATTGCTAGTTTTTCAGGTGCAAGTAAACGTTTAGAAAAAATTGTAGAAAATTCATCTACAGTTATTTTTAAAGATTTTGCACATTCACCTTCTAAAGTTGCTGCAACTACAAAAGCAGTAAAAGAGCAATATTCAGATAGAACTGTTTTGGCTTGTTTAGAATTGCATACGTATTCTAGTTTAAATGCTGAGTTTTTAAAAGAATATAAAGGTGCTTTAAATTCTGCAGATAAAGCTGTTGTTTTTTATTCGCCTCATGCAGTAAAAATTAAACAATTAGAAAGAGTTACAGAACAACAAATAGCAGCTGCTTTTGAAAGAGATGATTTGCTTATTTATACAAATCCACAAGAATTCAAGGACTTTTTATTCAATCAAGATTTAGAAAAAACAGCGATTGTTTTAATGAGTTCTGGCAATTATGGAGGTTTAGATTTTGAAGAAGTTAAGCGTTTGGTTTAGGTTTTCTTATAATTCATTATTAAATATTTTAGAAACTGTAGCAATCATTTTTTTATTGTCAGAATAGGTGATTTGATAACATTTTAAAGAGCTAAACCAATCTAGAAAAATTTGTGCATTTTCTTTTTTTGGTGATAACCAAGAATCAGGAATTAGCTGCTGGAAAGCATCTATTTTCGAAACTTCTTTAAAAAGTAAATCAGAACCTTTTTCATATTTGATAAAAACAAGTTCATTACAAGGTAAATGAGCAAAAAAGTTACTGTTATTTGGTTTTAAATATCGTACTATTTTATTCAACCTTTTAAAATTATATTCTGCTGTAGTTTCTAATTCTGGGTAAATAGGAAGCAACGTTTCCAAACTACTTTTTTTAATAGAAATAGATGCTGGAAAACTAAAGACTTCTCTTTTTTCTATATCTATAGGTACAAAATCGTCTGCTAAACAAGTAAATTTATCAGCCTGTAAAAGTGCTAAAGAAGTACTTTTTCCATTGCCAGAATCGCCTAAGAATAAGATAGATTTTTTACCATTACTTACTGCAGATGCATGAAAAACACCCATCCATTCATCTTCATTTTTTTGATGAATCTTCTGAATCAATTCCATAGAAAATTTACCTTGAAAAAAATGAATTTCTCTATTGCTCCAACCACCAACAATTTTTTTATCAACAAATAAAAAAATGAATTTATTGTTTATAAAAACATCAAATTGATACTCATAATTATCAGTCTTCTCTATAACTAAATGTGCAAATTTTGGATGTACAAAAGCTAGTTCTTGTTCACTTAAAAAGGAAATTTTAAATATGATATTATTTATTTTGTAATATTTAATAAATTGGAATTCCCTGGGTATTTTAATATCTCTATAATCGTTAACTATTTTATGTATGGATTTTTCCTCGCCATAAGTTCTTTTTTCTAGGTCTATAATAAAATCGATTGTTTTTTCTAAAGGAACTGATAGTTTTTTAGATAGTGCAGCAGCAATTTCTTTTATAGAAATACCTTTACTTAATCTTTTTAAAATATCTGCAGTTGTATTTTCTAAAACCAAATATTCGTTTGAGTTTTCTAACCAAACAATTGTTTTGTCTTCTACAACTTTATACAAGAAATTAAATGTTTTTTTCATAAAAAATAAAAGTAACTATTTTATTAATTAAATGATATAAAAAAACGCCTCAAAATTGAGACGTTTTTAAAATTAGTACTTTTTTAGTTAAAAACCTGTTCCAGGAGCTTCTGGACTTTGGGCTTGTGCTTTTTGCGGATTTAAAATTAGATAAGTTCCTAAAGCTGTTAAAGCCGCGTATTTACCGTAACTACTTATTTTTTTAAGAGCGTCTTTACGAGAAATTTCTAGGTTGTTTTGTTGTTTTTTCATTGTGTTTCTATTTTTAAATTCTTGTAAAGATTATTCTAAAATAATTTTCTTATTTATTTTTCCTTTTAATGTTTGAAGTTTTACTACGTAAACTCCAGTAGATAAGTTTGGCAATGAAATATTATTAGTAGTTGATGCTTCAAACGAAGTTTGCATCACTTTTTTTCCTAACATATTAAATATCGAAACAATTGCTTTTCCTTGATTTAAACCAGAAATTTTTAAATTATGATTGTTTGTTTTATAAATACTTACGCTATTTAACAACTCTGTATCAGTGCTCAGTACAGAAGAAGATTTCGTATGTAAATAAAATCTACCAACACCATCCAATGCTTCTTTTAAAGTGATTTTATATTCGCTATTGGCTTCATCTAAACGTGTAAATGTACTATTCTGTCTATCTTCTAAAAAGACCTTTATTTCAGAGGGTAAATTAAGAGATTCAGAAGTAAAAGTAATTTCTTTTCCAGCTGAAGTTTTTATACCAATTGGAATTATCATAGATTCAAAATCTGAATTAGGTAATGATTGTATCATAAAATCTACACCTTCATTATGACTAACTAAATGAGTGTATATATTAAAGTTTGTCGATGTTCCTGTAAAAGTACCAGCATCAAAACCAGGATCTAAACCAGTTGTTGAATTTGTTTCGTATTTTATGTTAGTGTTTTTTATAGATGTACCATCTGTTAAAATTAATTTAATTGATGGATTATTCTTTTTATAAAAAGTCACACCATTTTGATCACTTTGTAAACTTTCAGAAATTACAAAATTATCTGCTGTTGAATTGTCTGCATTAACAAAGAAACCTTGACCAGTATGGATATAATCTGTTCCTGAAATTGTTTTATAACCACCAGTTCCGCCATTTTCCGAATTATCCCAAACATAAATAAATTCGTGAGTGTCTGTTAAATTTGCTGCATTAGCAGTAATTAATTCACTTGCTTTAATATAAGAAGGAAATGGATTTCCTGATAAGTTCCATTTGTTGGCAGCACCAAAACCTTGTGAAATAGTAGTTTTAATATCTGAAGTAGGAAAAGCACCAGTAAAGGCTAAGTTACCAGTTGCTGTTCTTTTCATAGAATATCCAATTCCTGAATTAAAAGTGCCTGTGGTTGTTGTTTGTGAATATACCCAGTCTCCATCATTATCAGTAGTATTGATATAGGTACTTATAGCTCTGTTACTTCCATTAGTTGCCACAGAATTAGGAGCTCCAACCCAAGTATCATCATATTGTTCTCCAACTACAGGGCTTGATAATAAATGCCATTTATCATCAGCTATATTAATATTGCAAGTTAAATTTCCAGATGATATACCATATCTATTGAGAATTAAGGTGCCCCCACTTTCTATTGTTAACACCCCTCCAGTATTTATAGTTAAATTTATACCTACAGCTCCAGTTGAAGAGCTTATAGTGGGTTCATTTGGCATTCCATTAGGAATTAATATATCATTTATTGAAGTAGGAACAGAACCAGTGTCCCAGTTTGCACCTAAAGTCCAAACAGAACTATCACTACCATCCCAAGTAACAAGTGGAGTAAAAGGTGTTACTCCATCAGTATTATCTTTTCCTGGAGAAAAATTTAAAGCTCCTGTCAAAGTTGTGTGTTTAACAAATGAACCGCTAAAATCTGGGCTTCTGGCAATAGATTGATTATCGTTTGCATCTGAACCGTAACCGGTAACTGAAATATCAAGTGAAGATGCATTTTTAATTGTTATAGTATCTCCGGTATTTGAAAGTCCTATTGAACCAGTACTAGCTTTTTGAGCTAAACCTGAAATTCCCGTAATAGTTCCACCACCAAATATAATAATAGATTGATTTGCAGGTATAATCGTTCCGCTAGGAAAAGTATGTCTAACACTAGAAGCATCAGAAACAGTGAAGCCAGAAACGTCAATAGCAGAACCGGTAGTATTATATATTTCGATAAACTCATCGTCAGAACCATCTCTAACTCCATCTCCATTAGAATCTCCTGCTGGTGCAGCTGCAGCTGGGTCAGCTAATAGTTCATTAACGACTAAATCAGGTAACTCGTCATCTGTTATTGTAACTGTATGCTGACTAGTTCCTAAATTTGCTGTACCTGAAGTTACTGTAAAATTGATAATGATAGTTTCGTTATCATTATCAGCATCTGCATGAATTGTTAATGGGATATTGTTAGTTTCATTAGCATTAAAAACTATTGGTGTTAGATCAATAGTGTAATCGCCAGCCTCTGCTGTACTAGAACCATCAACAGTTGGGGTTATTGTAACATTATTTGGACTATCATATTGTATTAAGGTTATTGGTATGCCTCCATTGTTTACATCCCCATTGGTTTCTGTCACACTACTTGTTGCCGAGCTAAAACCAATTGATGGGTCTGAAGACGCAGATGTTACAGTACCATTAACAATTATGTCATTTCCAGTGCCTTCAAACCCTCCACTTCCTCCAGTACCTTCTGCTGCATGTAAATAAAATCTATATGTAACTGCTGTAGTTGAATTTGCTTGTGCAAATGTAAAAGTAAAAGTTTGGGTACTTGTGTTGTCAATAATAACCTTTTCAGCATCAAGATTAGCTGCATAACTATCTACAGAATTTCTTAATGATACAGCTCTGGCACCAGAACCGGATCTTTGGATGTTAACAACGATAGAGGAAACTGTAAATTGGAAAGTAGCATTTGGTGTAATTGTAAATTCCATATAATCATTACCGGTTATAGCGTCTGTTACTGTTCCAGTATTCCAACTTGTTGCATTAAATCTACCTCCATTATTAGATGCTGTAAGACCAGTACCTCTAGAAATTGTTGAAATTCCGATATTACCATTGTTGGTGTCAGAAGTATCAGTTGCTTCGCTTCCTGTTAATCCGTTAAAGTCAAATGTCAGAATATCTTGCCCTAAACTAATATTAGAAAACAGTAAAAAAAATAAAGCAATTTTTAAAAAGTATTTTTGTTTCATAATTAATTGATTTTTTTAAGAGCTCTAAAATAGGGAAAATTTTAACAAAAAAAAAGTCAAAAAAGCTTATTAACAATAAGATAATCTAAAATAAAGATTGTATTTAATTCTTACGCCAAAAGAAAGGAGTAAATAAAATAAGTACTGTAAACAATTCTAAACGCCCAATTAACATTAAGAAAGAGCAAAACCATTTTGCAGCACTAGATAAGTGAGCAAAATTATCTACAGGACTAACAGAGCCAATTGCTGGGCCAATATTACCCAAAGAAGAAGCTGCTGCACCTAGAGCAGACATAAAATCTAAACCAAATAATGTTAATACTACAGAAGACATAATAAAGATTAACATGTAGATAATAAAGAATGAAATAATATTAAAAACAATAGTATGATTTATTGCTTTTCCATCATATCTTACTGGTATAATTGCATTTGGGTGTAACGCTTTTTTAAATTCTAAAAAACTATTTTTAAGCATTACAATATGTCTTACAACTTTAATACCACCACTTGTAGAACCTGCAGAAAAGAAAAAAAAAAATAAGGCAAAGAAAATTCCAGTTGCAAAGAAATTCCACATTGTAAAATCTGCAGTTACAAAACCTGTTGTGGTTACAATAGAAGTTACCATAAATAGCCCATGTCTAATAGCACTTTCTGCAGGTCCAAAAACCATTGGGTGCGCAATTGTTGTTTGTAAACTTGGGTCTTGAAAGAAATAAATAATAACTGTAATTATAGAGGCTACACCAATAATACCAAAAAAGTAATATTTAAATTCTTCGCTCTGAAATACTTTTTGAATTTTACCTTTTAAAGCAAAATATGTTAGTACAAAATTTGTACCTGCAACCAACATAAAGAAGATAATGATGTATTGTACTAAAGGTAAATTATTATAGAATGCAACACTGCTATTTTTTGTTGAAAACCCTCCAGTACTCATTGTTGCCATTGCGTGATTAATAGCATCAAACCAAGTCATACCAGCAACTTTTAATAACAAAAATTGTACAAGAGTTAAAGTGACATATATTAGATACAAACGTTTTGCGGTATCTGTAATTCTTGGATGTAATTTATCCGCAGATGGTCCTGGAGCTTCTGCCATAAAAAGTTGCATGCCACCAATTCCTAAAAGAGGTAAAATGGCAACTGTAAGTACAATAATTCCCATTCCACCAATCCAATGTGTTGCACTTCTCCAAAATAAAATGCCTTTTGGCATCGATTCTATATCTGTTAAAATTGATGACCCTGTTGTAGAATATCCAGAAATAGTTTCGAAAAAAGCACTTGAAATCTCTGGAATTGCACCAGAAAAAAGATAAGGCAACATCCCAGTTATAGATAGGGTTAGCCAACCAAGAGTTACAATTAAATATCCTTCTTTTTTATGAATACTTGTACTTTTGGGTTTGTTTAAAAAAAATAAAAGAATTCCTATAGTAACTGTAACAAACCCTGCATTTAAAATACCCCATTTTGCAGCCTCATCATTATAAACACTAAAAGGGAATGCAATAAACATAAATAGTCCATTTAATATGGCAGTAATGCCTAAAAAACGGAATATTATTTTTGTGTTTAAAGTACTCATTTTGTTATTTAAAAAGACTTTCTACAGTACTAATTGCTTCTGGTAAACAAAAAACAATCACTTTATCGCCATTTTGTATTTGTTTATCACCTGTAGCTAAAATTGCTTTTTCGTCTCTAATAATTCCACCAAAAACAGCTTCTCTAGGAAAACGTAAATCTTTAATAGGTGCTTTTGTTACTTTTGCATTTTCTTGTACTTCAAACTCAAAAACTTCTGCATCTATATTATGTAAATTGGCTAAAGCAAGAATTTCTCCTTTTCTAATATGCCTAAAAATATTACTAGCAGCAATTAATTTTTTGTTGATTAAAGATTGAATACCAATGGTCTGAGAAATATCAATATAATCCATATTTTCTACCAAAGCAATCGTCTTTTTTACACCTTTAGATTTTGCCACCAAACAAGACATAATATTTGTTTCAGAATTACCTGTAACAGCAATAAAAGCATCAGTTTCTCTAATGTTTTCCTCTTCTAATAATTCTAAATCTCTTCCATCTCCATTAATAACTAAGGTGTCATTTAACTGTTCTGCAAGTGTTTCTGCTCTTTCTCTATTTTTTTCTATTAATTTTACTTTAAAATTATCTTTACAAAGATTTCTTGCGGTTTTTTCGCCAATGCTACTTCCACCAAGAATCATTACATTTTTTATATTAAATTGCTTTTTACCAATAATAGGGTAGAGGTCTTTCATACTATAGTTAGGAACACAGAAATAGACTTGATCATCTAATTGATAAGTGGTATCTCCTCTAGGAATTATAGTTTGAGCTTCACCTTGTCTTTTAATAGCAATAGTTATAAAATCTACATTCGAAAACTTTTGTTTTGCTTCTTTAACTGTTAAATCTAAAATTGGCGATTTATAAGTCAAAGGAGTTCCCATGACATTAAAAACACCACTTTCAAAAGCAACAGTGTCATTAAATGAAGATTGGTCTAATAGCATTTTAATTTCATTAGCTGCCAATTCTTGAGGAGAAATCATAAAATCTAAGCCGAATTTTTTAAAATCGACTTCACAAGCATTTTCATCTAAAAACTCAGAATTATCTATTCTTGCAATTGTTTTTTTAGCGCCTAAAGATTTACCTATTACAGAAATTGTAAAATTGGTGTTTTGACTATCTGTAACTGCAATTAACAAGTCTGCAGAATCAATCCCAATTTCTTTTAATAATTTGATAGAAGTAGCATCTCCTTTTTTAGTAATAACATCTAAATGATTGTTAAGGTACTCTAATTTGTCACCATCAAAATCTATGATGTACGTATCTTGAGACTCGTAAGAAAGTAGTTTAGCTAAGTGAAAACCTACGTCTCCAGCACCAGCTATGATAATTTTCATATTTAAAATATAGAAATAAGCTACAAAGATATAAAGAGTTTGGGTGTAAATACAAAAAAAATAAAGTTTTCACGTTCTCTAAATCATTTTTGTATTTTTATAAAAATATTTATCTATGGAAAAACTCACCATTAAATCTTGGGCTTTAGATGACAGACCAAGAGAAAAATTATTGGCAAAAGGAAAAACTTCTCTTTCTGATGCAGAGTTAATAGCCATTTTAATTGGTTCTGGTAACAGGCAAGAAAGTGCAGTTGCATTGTCTAAAAGAATTTTAAAATCTGTGGATGCTAATATTAACCAACTCGCTAAATTATCCGTAGAAAAATTAACAACATTTAAAGGTATAGGAGAAGCAAAAGCCATTTCTATAATCACAGCTTTAGAATTAGGAAAAAGACGTCAATTAGAAGCTGCTTTAGAAAAACCAAAAATAACAAGTAGCAAATCTGCTTTTAATTTGATGCAACCTATTATTGGAGATTTAGAACACGAAGAATTTTGGGTATTGTTTTTAAACAATTCAAACAAAGTTTTGGCAAAAAATCAAATTAGTAAAGGTGGTTTAACTGCTACAATTGTAGATGTTAGACTGCTATTTAAAAGAGCTTTAGAACTGGCTTCTGTTGGTTTAATTGTCTGTCACAATCATCCTTCAGGAAAATTACAACCTAGTATTGCTGACAAAGGCCTGACACAAAAAATTAAAATTGCAGGAAATACTTTAGATATAAAACTCTTAGACCATTTAATAATTACTGAAAAAGCGTATTTTAGCTTTGCAGATGAAGGGTTGTTGTAGTCAACAGTTCTCAGTTGCAGTTCTCAGTAAAAAAGTTACTGTTAACTGATACTGAATACTGCAAACTATAATTATGCTATTAGTTTACTCACATAAAATTACACCAAGAGTTCGTTATATTTTTAAACATATTTTTACAAGAACTTTATTAATTCCTGTAAATTTTACATCAAAAGTAGAAGAATTTGTGGCTCATAATGGACCAAAACTTACTTATACAAAAACACCTTTAAGTAATGAGTTTTTTGTGAAAAGCAACAATTTGTTATTTGAGCAAGGCGTAAATGATATGGAAATGGTCATTCAAAAATGGGATGATGTACCTTGTTTTTTTAAAACTGGGCCAAAATCTTCTATCCCTTTTGATATTTTTGCTGCAAGTTTTTATCTCATTTCTAGATACGAAGAATATTTACCACACGTAAAAGATATGCATGGACGTTACACAGCAGAACAAAGTTTGGCATATAAATACGGGTTTTTAGAAAAACCAGTAGTAGATATTTGGGCATATAAACTATTAGAAGCCGTTAAAGAAAAATTTCCAGATTATGAGTACAAGAAACGTTCTTTTAAATTTATATCTACCATAGATATAGACAATGCTTTTGCTTACAAATACAAAAGTTTAATAAGAAGTGTTGGTGGTTTTTGTAAAGATTTAGTTAATTTTAGAATACTAAATTTATGGAATAGATTTGCAGTAACTCTAAATATTAAAAAAGATCCTTTTGATACTTTTGAGAAAATCTTAAAAATTAAAAAAGAACAAAATATAGAAACCATTTTCTTTTTTTTAGTGGGTGATTACACAACTTTCGATACGAATGTTTCTGCCTCTAAAACAAAATTTAGATTGCTAATTAAAGAAATGGTAGACTATGCAAAAGTAGGTTTGCATCCTTCTTATTTTACAATGACTAATGCACCTTTATTAAAAAAAGAGAAAATTAGATTAGAGCATATTGTAAATATGCCTGTGCAAAAATCTAGACAACATTTTTTACGATTTAATTTACCAGAAACCTATCAAAATTTAATAGATTTAGAAGTAGAAGAAGATTATTCTATGGGCTATGCTAGCAATGTTGGTTTTAGAGCAAGTACCTGTACACCATTCTATTTTTACGATTTAGATTTCGAAATACAAACGCCTTTAAAAGTGTTTCCTTTTGCTTTGATGGATACTACTTTAAACGATTACATGAAGTTAACTCCCAAACAATCTTTAGGCAGAATTAGAGATTTAAAAAACCAAGTAAAAGCAGTAAATGGTACTTTTATTACACTTTTTCACAACGAAAGTTTAAGTGATTATGACAGATGGAAAGGATGGAAAAGATTGTACGATTCTATGATTAAAATTAGTATGGTTTAGAATGATAAAATACATCAAAAGAAAAAACCTTAATGTAGATAAATACGATGCTTGTATAGCAAATTCCATACAATCTAGGATTTATGCTTTTTCTTGGTATTTAGATATTGTTGCAGATAATTGGGATGTTTTAGTGTTGAATGATTATGAAGCTGTAATGCCAATTCCTTGGAAACAAAAGTATTTTATAAAATATATTGCACAGCCTTATTTTTGCCAACAATTGGGTGTTTTTTCTATTGATAAGTTATCTAAAGAAACCCAATTAGAAATAGTAAAAAACATTCCGAATAAATTTTTAAAAATTAACTTAAATTTTAATGCTGATAATTTTTTCATTCCAAAAATGGAGTCAAGAATAAATTATGTTTTACAATTAAGTGATTCATATCAAAACCTTTTTAAAGGTTTTTCTAAAGGACGTAAACACGCAGTTAAAGTAGGGGAGAAGAAGCATTTAACATTAAAAACTATTTCAATTTTAGAGTTGATAGAAATAAAAGAGAAGTTTTATGCTCACGAAAATTTCCCTAAATTAATTATAGAAAATTTAGCTAATGATTTATTAAAGAATAAAAAAGGATTTATTGTTGGTGTTTTTAAGGATGAAAACTTGTTAGGTGGTGGTTTTTTTTTAAATTCTAAAAATAGAATTATTTATTTATTTTCATCATTTAATAATGAAGGTAGAAAACATCAAGCAGCTAGTTTTTTAATTGGAAATATAATTAAACAGTATGAGAATTCTAACTTTATTTTAGATTTTGAAGGGGGTAGTTTACCAAATATAGGCTCATTTTTTAAAAGTTTTGGTAGCAAACCAACTTATTATTATAACTATACTTCTAATGCAATTAAAAACTTTTTTATTTAAATTTAGAATATTTTATAATGTTATACCAGTTCATTTTTTAATGAAATTATCTGGGAAAAAAATTATTTTTCCTTTTTACCATTTTGTAGAAGAACATAATGAGGAAAACAAATTAATATCTAATTTATACAAAGCAAAAAACTGTTCAGAATTTAAAAAGGATTTAGATTTTTTAACCAAAAATTTTGAACCCATTTCTATTGATGATTTTATCAACAAGAAGAATATTAAAAATAAATTTAGTTTCTTATTATCTTTTGATGATGGTTTGTCAAATTTTTATAAGGTAGTTTCTCCAATTTTAGAAGAAGAAAATATACCTGCAATTAACTTTATTAATTCTGAGTTTGTAGATAATAAAGATTTATTCTACAGATACAAAATAAATATTTTGATTGATGTTTTAAAAAGAAAAGAATTAACAAAAAATCAACAAAATATAATATGTGAAAAGTTAAAAATAGAAAACTTTAATTTTCAGAACATATTAGATTCTCTTAAAAAAATAAAATATTTAGATACCCATTTAATTAATGAATTATGTGAAATTTTAAATATTGATATGCATCAATTTTTGCTTGAAAATAAACCTTATTTATCTAAAAAACAAATTCTTAAATTAACTAAAAAAGGATTTTATTTTGGTGCTCACAGTAAATCTCATCCACATTTTTTAGATATTGATTATGAAAACCAAATATTAGAAACTTTAGAAAGTGTAAATTATTTGAGGAATGAATTTAAGTATAAGAATGTAACTTTTGCATTTCCTTTTTCAGATGATAATGTCTCTTTAAGGTTTTTTAATTTTTTTAAAGAACAAAATCTCTTAACTTTTGGTACAGCTGGGATTAAAGATGAATTAGAAGATATTAATAATATTCAAAGAATACCTATGGAATACAAATTCTCTAAATATTCTGCTGAAACAATAATTAAAGGAGAACTTATTTTATATATTTTAAAAAAAATAGTTGGTAAAAATTATATTAAAAGGAGCTAAGAATCTTTTGATTCAAAAAATCTAAATATTTATTAGGTACTTTTTTATTAAAAATAATTTTAGACATATCTTCTAAATAAGGTTCTTTAACTTTAATAACTTTACAAGGATTACCCACAGCAATAGAATTATCAGGAATATTTTTGTTTACCAAAGAATTTGCACCAATAATTACATTGTTTCCAATGTTAACTTCTGGTAAAATGGTACTATTTGCACCAATCCAAACATTATTTCCAATTGTAATAGGTTTTCCAGTAGTATGTTCTCTTAAATTATCACTTTTATGATTAGAAGAGATAATAGAAACTCCAGGGCCAAGCTCTATATTAGAACCAAAAATAATTCCGTTTTTTGCTTGTATGTAATTGTTTAAATTATCACCAGGATCACACAAAATTCCTTTTTTAATATTTTCTGATGCCAAAACTTTAGAAGTAAAGTGAACAGGCCAATTTACTTTAGGATTTAATCTAAATAATTTTTGAGGAATTATATAATGAAAAAACAAAATATAATAACGTTGATAGCCATATTTTGGTCTGTAGTATTCTGGATAAAGCCAATTTACGATCCATCCAAAAAAGAAAAAATCTAATTTTTTAAACATTGTTTTTAGAAATATTTTTTAAATGACTCAAAAAATATGCGAGTAAAATAAAATAACCTATTCCTCCAAAAATAGCAAGAATAAAGATAGTTTTAGTAATGTCGTTGTATAAATATCCAAAATAAATAGCAATTAAATTAATTATAAATAGGTAACTGTTAAATATTAAACTTTCTAAGTTTTTATTTAAAACAACAATTAAACTACTTATTGGGTTAAAAGAAGTTCTTGCAAATATAAGAATTGATAATATTAAAGTATACAATCTTAAATTAGCCCAATTTTTATCAAAAACTAATTCTAAAATATAAATACCAATTGTATTTATGATAACTAAAAAAGTTAGCATTATAAGTAAGTTAGATTTTACGATTTTTTTTGTAAGTCTATATAATTCGTTTTTGTTTTCTTTTAAAAGCTCTGAAGATTTCTGAAAAAATACCTGAGAAATAGAAGAGGAAATTAAAGACAAAGGTGTAGCTAATATTTTAAGGCTAAAAAAATAAATTCCAGTTTCTTTTGCACCAAAAAAAGTAAGAATTAAAATGGGCATTAAATGGTTTGCAAGGCTATTTATAGTATTGGATGGTAGTAAAAACTTTATAATTGTGTCGTTATTTTTAATACCATTTTTTATTTCTACAAAATTTGGTTTCGCTAAAAAGGACTTATTTTTAAAAAAATAGTATATAAATAATAAAAATTGAGAAATTAAAAAACCAATAATCAACCCCAATAAATTAAAATATGTAAACAGCGTAACTTGTAAAAAAACGTTAGCAAGCGTTAAAAATACTTTTGAATTAGAAATGATAGAAAACTCTTTTTTAAACGTAAAAAAACTTTCTTGAACCAGATTATAGGCAAAAAGCAAGGTGCCTAATAAAGCAAAAAAAATAAGTTTTTTGCTTAAAATATCTTCAAATAAATAGCTAGAAATTATAAAGAGTATAAAAAAAACGAAAGCAGTTATTGCAGGTATTAAAAGTAAAATAAAATTAAACCAATTTTTACTCTCTTTTATATGATTAGCAATAACAATACATTTATCAAGTTGTAAAGTAACTAAAATTGAAGCAATACTTATAATACTCATAAAAAAACCAAAAAAACCGTAAGCTTCTTCACCATAAATTTTAGCTAAGTAAACTGCGCCAATAACAGCTATAATTTGCGCAATTAAAGTACCTCTAAACATTATAAGAATGTTTTTAAAGAAAAATGATAAAGGGTTTTTACTTATTTTTACGTTCAAAAATCTTTTTTATCAAATATAATATAAATGACAGCTATTAAACATATTTTTTTTGACTTAGACCACACATTATGGGATTTCGAAAAAAACTCTGCACTAACTTTCGAGAAAATATTCGTTGAAAATAATATCAATCTTAAAATTAATGAGTTTTTAGAAGTCTATATTCCATTAAATTTAAAATACTGGAAACTTTACAGAGAAGAAAAAGTATCTAAAGAAGAGTTAAGGTATAGTAGACTTAAAAAGACATTTGATGCTGTTAATTATGATGTTTCAGATAATTTAATCAATAAAATTGCAGATGATTATATAACAAATTTAGCCAATTTTAACCACCTTTTTGATGGAATTTTTGAACTGTTAGATTATTTAAAAGAAAAATATGTTTTGCATATTATCACCAATGGTTTTGAAGAAATTCAAAGTGAAAAAATGATCAACTCAAAGATTCATCATTATTTTAATCAAATTATTACCTCAGAATCTGTTGGGGTAAAAAAACCAAATCCAAAAGTTTTTAATTTTGCATTAGAAGTTGCAAACGCAAATACAAATAATTCTATAATGATTGGCGATAGTTTAGAGGCCGATATTTATGGTGCAATTAACATTGGTTTAAAAGCAATACATTGTAATTTTACAGATGTAAATAGTACTTCAAAAGATTTTATAACAGTTAAAACACTTTTAGAAATAAAACAATATCTTTAGCACTTTAATCGTTTTAAGTATTAATATTGTAGTTTATGTTCCCCAAAAAAACACCTTATTTATTTATTTGCCTTTTCGCTATTTTTTCATGCGTCAAAGATTTAGATTTTGAGCAAATAGAAGACTATACAACCTCGCCAGCTTTTTCTTTTTCTTTAGCGTATTTTAATATTACACCAAACGATTTTATAGCAGTTAGTGGTGGTCCTAATAAAACATCGGTTTCTCAAGAAACAGAATTTAAAATTTTCGAAAATAAAATCATCAAAAATAATTTAGTAAAAGTAGATTATACTTTTGAAGTTAATAATGAGTTTAATCGAGATTTTACTATAGAAATAGAGTTGTTAGATGCTAATGGTAGTCTCATAAAAAAATTAAATGATTTAAAAATAGTTGCCAATACTTTAAACAAACCTCCAACAGAAACAATTACAGTTGCAAGCAACCCCAATATCAGAAATACAGAACGTGTAAGAATTACCATACGTTTAGATGACCCAACATTACCTGTAAATATAACAGATGTAGGTCAGTTTCAGTTTAAATCTGCTTCTACAGTTTACTTAGAGACCTCCCTTAAATAATGAAAAAATATATATTTCTCCTTTCTTGTTTTTTAAGTTTTATCATACAATCTCAAAACAAGCAAATACAATATGGTTTTGCAGAACTGCCACAAACTTTACTTTTAAACCCTGGTGCAGAAAATAATTACAAATATCATATTGGTGTGCCTTTATTATCTGGGTTTTCTGCTGAACTTGGTACTACTGGTTTTACAGTAAAAGACCTTTTTCAAAATGATAATAGAACCATCAACCAAAAAGTAGCCACTGTTTTAAATCAAGTAAACACAAGAGATTATATTAAGTTTAACTCTCAAATAGAAATTTTTAATGCAGGTTTTAGATTTAATGATGACATTTATTTTAGCTTTGGTTTCTATGAAGAAATAGATGGTATAGGTTATTTTGCTAGAGACCCAATTACATTAATTAACGAAGGAAATGCTGCTTATATAGGTAGAACTTTTAGTCTATCTCAAATAAATTATAAATTAGATGTTTTAGGTGTCTTACATTTTGGAGTATCCAAAAAAATAAATAAAAAATTAACTTTAGGAGCCAGATTTAAGGTTTATTCATCTGCATTAAGTTTACAATCGACTAATAATAAAGGTGGTTTTACAACAACTTTAGGGACTAATAACATTTATTCTCATTATTTAGAGGACTTAGATGTAGATTTAAAAACTTCTGGTTTGGTTGATAGTGATTCTAATGAATTTATAAGAGATGCATCTACCTATTTAGGGAATACTTTTTTTGGTGATAATTTAGGTGTAGGATTAGATTTTGGACTAACTTATAAGATAAACAGTCAATTAGAATTTACTGCAAGTATTTTAGATTTTGGATTTATAAATCATAATACAAACGTAAAAAATTCAACCATAAAAGGTACGTATACTTTTCAAGGAGTAGAGTTCGATTACGATAACAATAACCCAGATTACTGGAATGAATTAGATATAGATTTTAGAGATAAAGTTCCTGTAAAAGAAAATACAAATGGATATACTTCATGGAGACCTACAAAATTTAATGCAGCAATAAAATATAATTTTGGCGAAATAAGAAGCAAATATTGTTATGATAATACATTTAAAGAATACTATAAAAGTGCTGTTGGTGCTCAGTTATATTCGGTTTTCAGACCTTTAGGGCCACAGTTAGCACTTACAGGTTTTTACGAACATAGGTTCTCGCAAAAACTACAGGCTAAAGTAACATATACTGTAGATGAGTATTCTTTTTATAATATTGGAGCTGGTTTATCTACTCAAATAGGCAAAGTTAATTTTTATGGTATGATTGATAATATCGCTCAATTTAACGATATTGCAAACAGTAATAATGTTTCTATACAGTTAGGAATTAATCTAATATTTAATTAAGATGATGAAAAAAATAGCAGTTTTAATAGTTTTTATAGGTTCAATGTTAACAAATGGACAAAGTAAAAATTTAAACAACTATAAATATATAATTGTAGATGAAAAGTTCGATTTCTTAAAAACGCCAGATCAATATCAGACAAGTTCTCTAACAAAATTTTTACTTCAAAAATCTAATTTTAACGTTTATATTAATAAAGAAAAATTACCAAAAGATTTTTATGATCATAGATGTTCTGCCTTAACTGTTAGTGTTGTAGATGAATCTACAATGTTTACAACCAAAAGTAAAATTGTATTTAAAGATTGTTATTCTGAAGTTATTTATACCTCTAAATTAGGGTCTAGTAAACTTAAAGAGTATAAAAAAGCTTACCAACAATCTATAAGAAAGGCTTACAATACAATGTCAGATATAAAGTATGTTTATCAACCAAAAGAAAAAGAAACTAATATTATTAAGGATACAAAAACTGAAGTTATTAAACCTATTGTAAAAGAGGTGCCTATAAAAATTGTAACTGCAGTAAAAACAGTTGTACCAATTACAGAAAGTAAAAATAGTAGTGTAAATACAAAAGAAATAGTGACAAATAATGTTTTATATGCTCAAGCAATAGAGAATGGATTTCAGTTGGTAAATACAAAACCAGCAGTTGTTTTTCAAGTTTTAAAAACGAATGTGAATGAAGTTTTTATCATTAAAAATAAAAATGGAGTTTTTTATAAAAATAAAGATACTTGGGTTGCAGAATATTATTTAGAAGGTAAATTGGTTACAGAAAAATTTACAGTTAAATTCTAATAATTATATTTGGTTTTCCATTTATCTTTCAAAACTTGCCTAAACTGATTTTCTCTAGCGTTAATTCCAGGTTCGTATAGCTTGGTTCCAGCAATTTCATTAGGCAAAAACTCTTGGTTTACAAAATTATTTTCATAATCATGAGAATATTTGTAATTTTTGCCATAATCTAAATCCTTCATTAATTTAGTAGGTGCATTTCTTAATTGTAAAGGAACAGATAAATCCCCAGTTTGTTTTACCAAGTGCTGTGCATCTTTAATTGCTAAATATGATGCGTTACTTTTTGCTGAATTAGCCAAATAAACTGCACACTGACTTAAAATTATCCTAGACTCAGGATTACCAATTACAGATACAGCCTGAAAGGTATTATTTGCTAAAATTAAGGCAGTTGGGTTTGCATTACCAATATCTTCTGATGCAGAAATTAATAATCTTCTAGCAATAAATTTCACATCTTCACCTCCTTCTATCATTCTTGCCAACCAATAAACAGCTGCATTTGGGTCACTTCCTCTTATAGATTTTATAAAAGCGGAAATTATGTCATAATGTTGCTCGCCAGTTTTATCATATCTAACTGTATTTTGCTGTACTTTTTCAAGTACTAAATCATTGGTAATCGTAATTTTATCTTCACCAGAAACTAATAATTCAAAAATATTTAAGAGTTTTCTGGCATCTCCACTAGAAACTTGTAAAAGAGCATCAGTTTCTTTTAAAATTATTTTTTTTGTTGATATAAATTCGTCTTTTTCAATCGCTCTTTTTATCAAAGCAATTAAATCGTTTTTATCAAAAGAATTTAAAATATACACTTGACAGCGAGAAAGTAGGGCAGGAATCACCTCAAAACTTGGGTTTTCTGTAGTTGCACCAATTAAAGTAACCCAACCTTTTTCTACAGCACCTAAAAGAGAATCTTGTTGAGATTTGCTAAACCTATGAATTTCATCAATAAATAAAATAGGATTCTTAGCAGTAAATAAACCCCCGCTTTTTTTAGCTTTTTCTATTACGTCTCTTACATCTTTTACGCCAGAACTAATCGCACTTAAAGTATAGAAAGGTCGTTTAGATTCTGTAGCTATAATATTGGCTAGTGTAGTTTTTCCTATTCCTGGAGGTCCCCAAAGTATTAAAGAAGGTATAATTCCCTTTTTTATCAAATTGGTTAAAACACCATTTTTTCCTACTAAATGTTGCTGACTGATATAATCATCAAGAGTTTTTGGTCTAATTCTTTCTGCCAAAGGTTCATTCATTTAGTAAAAATAGTAAAGATTTCTGACAGAATTTGTAAAATTCCTATTTGGTTCATTTTTTGTTATTTTTATGTTGATGAATACTGATAATCAATTTAAAATATCAAAGTCAATTTTTATAATTCCTACTTTATATGTGGTTTTAATTTGGTTTATTTATTGGATCGAAATTCAATTTTCTTTCAATTTTAATAAATTTGGAGTTCTACCAAGAACTTTTATAGGATTTAGAGGCGTTTTCTTAACACATTTTATACATAGTAATACAAGCCATCTTTTTAATAATTCAATTCCTTTGTTTGTTTTACTGAGTAGTCTTTTTTATTTCTATAAAGACACAGCTTTTAAAGTTTTATTATTAGGAGGTTTTCTAACAGGCTTTTTAACTTGGGCTATTGGTAGAGAATCTTATCATATAGGAGCAAGTGGAATTGTATATTTATTATTCAGTTTTGTCTTTTTTAGCGGAATTATAAGAAAACACTACAGATTAGTGGCAGTATCTTTAATTATAATATTTCTTTACGGAAGTATGATTTGGTATGTATTGCCTATAAAAGATGGAATGTCATGGGAAGGACATTTATCTGGATTTTTAGTAGGGTTTGTTTTTGCAATTCTTTTTAAAAAGAAAGGTATTGTAAAAGAAGAGCATCAATTTACAGAAACTGAATTTGATTTGCTTTTTGATGAAAATGGAAATTTCTCCCCACCAGAAATAGAAGAAGAATTACAAAAATAATTTTTTTTGATTAGTTACTAGAATTACTAACTACTGATTACTTCATTCTCTGCCTTACAGTTTCATACAAGAAAGACCCACAAGCAACAGAAACATTTAGCGATTCTATTTCACCTAATAATGGTAATTTTGCTTTGTAATCTGCCATTTTTAATATTGATGGGTTAACACCTCTATGTTCAGAACCCATTATAATAGCTAAGGGTTGTTTAAAATCTATATCATAAATAGAGGCATCTGTTTTTTCTGTTGCAGCAACTGTTTTAATGCCAGCTGCTTGTAATAAAAATATAGCATCTTTTATATGGTCTACTTTACAAATTGGAATTTTAAAAGCTGCACCAGCAGAAGTTTTAATAGTTTCTGCATTTACAGGGGCACTCCCATTTTTTTGAACAACAATTCCATGTACACCTGTACATTCTGCTGTTCTAATAATGGCTCCAAAATTTCTTACATCAGAAAGTTGATCTAACAATAGAAAAAGAGGATTAGCTTCACTTTCTATTACATTGTCTACCAAAGTCTCTAAATCTTCAAATTCTATAGGAGAGATTAAAGCAACAGCTCCTTGATGATTATTTCTTTTAGAAAGTCTATCTAATTTTTCTACGGGTACAGAACTTACAGTAATACCTTTTTCTTTTACAATTTTATCTAGCTCATAAAAAAGACTACCTCTTAAACCTTTTTGTAAAAAAAGTTTACTAATTGTAGAACCAGCTTCTATGGCTTCTATAATTGCACGAATGCCATATATGTATGTGTTTTCTATCAATGTAATTTTTTATTTTGTGTATTCTTCTATGAATAGAGGATAAGATTTAGGCTTTTTAATGGTTATATCTTTACCATCTTTTCTTTCTATGGTTAATTTACCATTAATGTTTGTTTGTCTTAAATTAATAAAATTATATTCGTTAAGAGCACCCATTTTTTTTGAAAAAATAATTGCCATTGAAATAATGTTTATTTTTTCTTCCAAAGTTTTAGAATCATTTTGTATTAAAATAGGATTCGAAGAAGGTAAAGAGAAAGGTGTATTAATTTGTAAAAAATTATCTTGATGAACCATTTTATGATTATCAAAAATAAAAGAATCGTTATTTTTAATGGTAGCTATTTTAAAATTATCGTATTGAATGACAACTTTTTTTGCGGTTAACGTAACTGTTTCTTCAGTGTTACCACTTTCTTTATTTGAACAACTTTGTAAAGCTATCAAAAAAAGGGTTGCTGATACTATTATTATTTTTTTCATATTATATTGAATTAAAAAGACTACCCTAAATATAGGGTAGTCTTTTGTATTATGTAGGAAAAATTTTAATTAAAAGTTTTTCCAAGAGTTAGCACCACTTGCAGTACCATCTTGTCCAACATTAGCTGGTCCACCAAAAGTATAAAACTTCTCTCCAATTAATTCTAACTCAGTTGCAGGAACTGGGTATTGTAATGGAGTACCTGGTTGTAACATATCATTTCTTCTCATGAAAAACCAATGTGTACCAATAGAAGCATTCAAATCTAATTCTACTGAGTACTCATATAATAAAGCTTTTTCAACAGCTGCAGCATCAGCAGCAGTATCTATTAAACCAACTGTTTTTCTAGGAGAAGCATTTAGCATAGCTGCTGCTGCTGCAGGGCTAGCAGAAGCTTCTGCTTTAATATATTGTAATTCAGCTAACATAAAAATATCTAATGGAATACCATCTACATTTCTGTTATTGTTAGTAAATTTTCTAACATTAAAATAGTTAGTAAATAAATGTCTACCTCTAGACTCTCTTAAGAAACCAAATCCTGGGTTATACTCAAAATAATCTCCTCTAGGATCTGCAGTGTTTATTGGTTGTAAAATAATGCTTGGATCTGTAGGATAATCAACAGGATAATTTGGATCTAGCATATGCATTACTTTCATATCTGTAGGTAAATAACCTTGTCCAGAAATAAAGAATGTTCTCCAATCTTGTAAGTTGTTGAAAATTACAGATTGTCTTGCTGGTGGTGCAAAATCTGCAGTTATACCTGCATTTGCATAAGCTAATACTCTTGCATTATCTGTTGAACCAGCTTCAGCTTTTGTTCTTGCATTACCAATTAAAATCTTAGCAGCAAAAGAATTTGCAACTTGTTTAAATTGAGCATTACTTAATGTATAAGCATCATGCAATCTTAAAGTAGCAGTACTACCAGCTAATTGAATTGCTTTATCCATATTAGTTAATGCAGAATCCATAACTTCTTTATAAGTAGAAAACTGTAAAGCTCCTAAATCTGTATCAGGATCTACAATAAAAGCTTTGTCATAAATTAAAGACAAATAACCTTGAGATAAACCTTTTACAAAATAAGCTGCTGCTAATTTTGTATTTGTTACATCAGCTCCACTTTCATCAGCTAATGTTTTACCATCAGTTTCGATAAGAGTAATAATAGTATTTGCTGAATTAATATAAGAGTTTAAAGCACCCCAAGGATTCCCAATATGGTTTCCTAAATCTCCATTCGTAGGGCTATTGTTAATTTGTTCTCTTGGCTCATTTGCAAAACTCCAAAAACTTACATAAGCATTTGTAGTTGTAGACTGGTCAGCCATATTATCCATATAAATACCAGCAAAGCCAATTAAATGGAATAAGTTGTTTGTAACTGCTCCATCAATCAAACTGATAACATCACCATCCTCAGCAAGAGCACGCTCTCTATCAGGTTGGTTTACATTTTCTACATTTAAATCTTCACAAGAAGTGAATGATAAAAACAATACTGTAGAAAATACTAAATAACTAATAATTTTTTTCATTTGTTCTAAAGTTTTTTAATTAAAATTTAATTTCTGCTATAAAAGCGAAACTTCTTAAGTTTGGATAGGCATATTCATCTAACCTAAAGTTGGTTGGGTTAGTATTGATCGCAACTTCAGGATCCCATCCTGTATAGTCTGTGAAAGTAAATAAGTTTCTACCTGCTATAGAAAATTTAACACTGTCTATAAAATCTACACCGATTTCTTTAGTGTTTAATTTGTAAGCAATAGATACTTCTCTAATTTTAACAAAAGAACCATCTTCTACAAAATAATCTGTAGCCTCTGCTCTATTATATATGTTTTGTGCATACTGTAAGTTTTTACCTGCTGCACCAAAAGTTTCTAAATCTATATGTCTTTCGTTAAAATACAAGTTTTGTCTAGTGTAATTGTAAATATCGCCACCTTTTTGCCAATCTACTAAAGCATAAAAACTAAAGTTTTTATAAGTAAAATTAGTAGTAAAACCAACATTAAAATCTGGGTTTGTATTACCAATAGAACTAACTTCGTTTTGACTTGTAGCTGCATCATATTTTAATAATGGAGTTTCACTTGCTGTACCTATGTCTGCAGTTTTAACAACAAAACCATCAGCATTTAAACTATATTCAGCAGCAGTTCCTCCTGGAGCAGCTCCAGAACCACCAAAGTTTAATACATTTCCAGTTGCATCAGTTGCTAAGTCAGATAAATTTTTAACAACAGATTGTCCGTACATTGTACCATAAGGTAAACCTTCTTCAACTCTAAAAATGTTAACAGCACCTAAACCTGTTCTAGTAAAAGGAGGTACACCATTTAAGTTTGTGATTTCTTGAGTACCAGTATCAAAATTAAGGCCTAAATCCCAAGACATATCTTCTTTATTAACAACATTAGCGTTTATGCTCAATTCATAATACGTACTTGCTAATTCACCAATATTTTGATATTGTCTTGAAAAACCAGCAACACCAGGTAATGGAACACTAACAATTGCATCTTTTGTTTTTGTATTAGAGTAGTTAAATACAACACTAACTCTATCAAAAATATTAGCATCAATACCAGCTTCTAATTCTGCAGAAACAGAAGGCTTTAAGTTATTGTTACCTAAAGTTCCTGGTTGTATACCAGCAGCAGTTACAGAATA
>JBGCFX010000041.1:0-3239 GCA_045110395.1 Polaribacter sp. | reverse complement strand
AGATTTGGCGTGTTCAACTAATGTATATTCAGGAGAACCATCACAAGTCCAATGAGCAGCAGGCTCATCTTTAAAAGATTTTGTAATTAAATCTACTTTTTCTGCCACCATAAAAGCTGAGTAAAAACCTAAACCAAAATGGCCAATTACACCAGTTTCGTTTTTATCATCTTTATATTTTTCTAAAAATTCTTCAGCACCAGAAAACGCAATTTGGTTGATGTATTTCTCAACTTCATCAGCAGTCATTCCTAAACCTTGATCTTTAATTGTTAAGGTTTTTGCTTTTTCATCTATACTGATTTCAATTTTTGCATCACCTAATTCTGTTTTCGCTTCGCCAATAGAAATTAAGTGTTTTAGTTTTGTAGTTGCATCTGTTCCGTTAGAAATTAGTTCACGTAAAAATATTTCGTGATCTGAATACAAGAATTTCTTAATCAGCGGAAAAATATTTTCTACTGATACATTAATGTTTCCTTTACTCATAATTATAATTTGTTTTAATTTATTTTTATTTTAATGTCATTTCAACTTTGTGGAGAAATCTCAAAATAAGTGTGAGATTTTTCGACTCCATTACATTTCGCTCAAAATGACAAAGTAAATAACAGTAGTCAAAAAAAATACCAAAGAATGTATTGTGACAAGATGACAGAATTTGATTGTTTTTAGTCAGTTTATCATCAGAAATAAATTTACTACATTAGCTTAACAAACAATTAGCAAACTAAAAATATACAATATGTATAATTCAAAAATAACAGGTTTAGGATATTATGTTCCAGAAAATGTTGTAACCAACAACGATTTAAAGGAATTTATGGAAACTTCAGACGAATGGATTCAAGAAAGAACAGGAATTAAAGAAAGACGTTGGATAGATCCAAAAACAGGAGATACTACAGCAGTTATGGGTGCAAAAGCATCTAAAATTGCCATTGAAAGAGCAGGTTTAACTAAAGATGATATCGATTTTATTGTGTTTGCAACTTTAAGTCCAGATATGTATTTTCCTGGTGGAGGAGTGCAAGTACAAGAAATGTTAGAAATGCCAACCATTGGTGCTTTAGATGTAAGAAACCAATGTTCTGGATTTATTTATGCAATGTCAGTGGCAGACCAATTTATAAAAACAGGAATGTATAAAAATATTTTGGTGATTGGTGCAGAAAATCATTCTGGAGGATTGGAAAAATCTACCAGAGGTAGAGGAGTTACCGTAATTTTTGGTGATGGAGCAGGAGCTGCAGTTTTATCTAGAACCGAAGAAAAAGGAAAAGGAATTTTATCTTCTCATTTACATTCTGAAGGGAAACACGCAAAAGAATTGGTTTTAGAAGGGCCTTCTACTGGAAGATGGGTGCCAGAAATTTTAGAAAATAATGATCCTGATGATACTTCTTATTATCCTTATATGAATGGACAATTTGTCTTTAAACACGCTATTACTCGTTTTTCTGAAGCTATTGTAGAAGGTTTAGAAGCCAATAATTTACAAAAGGAAGATATAGATATGCTAATACCACATCAAGCCAATTTAAGAATTGCACAATTTATTCAGAAAAAATTTAGATTGAATGACGACCAAGTTTTTAATAATATTATGAAATATGGAAACACAACAGCTGCTTCTGTAATTATTGCTTTAACTGAAGCTTGGGAAAAAGGAAAAATAAAAGACAATGATTTAGTAGTTTTAGCTGCTTTTGGTAGTGGATTTACTTGGGGTTCTGTAATTTTACGATGGTAAATTTAAAAAAATTGAAAGATTGTAAGGACTCGCTTTTGCGAGTCTTTTTTGTATAAATACATTTAATTGTTTATAAATTAGAAAGTTATATTCATTCAGTTTTTAAAAATTATATCAATTTTAACATAATAAAAAATGTTGTTTATTATTTTTGAATAAATATTAAACAAAATTAATTCTTTTATTATGAAACCTATCTTTTCTAAAATCTTTCTTTTTAGTACACTTCTTTTAATTTCTTTAAATAGTAATGCGCAAAATTTTAACGGTAAAGCAATTTACAAGTCTAAAGCAAAAATGGAACTTGGTAATTGGGGAGCTAGATTAAGTGAGGGAGAGAAAAAACAAGTTGCTGCTCGTTTAAAAAATAGATTAGAAAAAACCTACGTTTTAAGTTTTAATAAAAAAGAAGCTACTTTTTTAGAAGAAGAAAAAATAGATGCTATTTCTGGAGCAACAGATTCTTGGGGAGGTTATTTTTCTAGAGGAGATCATTATAAAAACATTAAAGACAATAAAATTGTGCAAAGTCAAGAGTTTTATGGAAAACGTTTTTTAGTAAAAGACGATTTATATAAAATAAACTGGACAATGGGAACAGAGACTAAAAAAATTGGAGACTACACTTGTTATAAAGCAAAAGCTTTTGTGCCTTATGTAGAATTGAATTGGTATAATTTTTCTTGGGGAGATTTGAGACCTAAAAAAACTAAAGAGGGAGAAAAGCCTGAAGAAAAATTAGTAATTGTAGAAGCTTGGTATACTCCTCAAATACCTTTAGCACATGGGCCAGCAGAGTTTTGGGGTTTGCCTGGTTTTATTTTGGAAGTTAGTGCAGAAAACACAACACTTTTATGTACAGAAATTTTTATAAGTAAGGAAGAAACCATAGAAATAAAAGCACCAGAAAGAGGAAAAGAAATTAATAAAAAAGAATATGCAGAAACTGTAAAAACAAAAATGTTAGATATGAGAAATAGTAGAGGTAGAAGAAGAGGTTAATTTTTTTTAAACGAATATGGGTACAAAAAATATAAAATTTATGTACTAACTTTGAATTACTATAAAAATATTGTAAATTTATTTTTCTTTTATTTAACTAAAAAAACTATTTTTTGCCTTATTTAACGGATATGACATATAGAATTTAAAACATTCAGTTCTAAAGCAATTCAAATAAATATCTCCAAATTGAAATCAACAAAACTATTTACATATTTTCTATTTATCACAATTTTATCATCTTGTACAAAAGACGATCACAACATAGAATTCACATTTCTACAAATAAACGATGTGTATGAAATTGCACCCATTCAAGGAGGCGAATTTGGAGGAATGGCTAGAGTAGAAACCATACATCAAGAGTTGTTAAAACAAAATAAAAATACAATGCTTTTTATGGCTGGCGATTTTTTAAATCCGTCTTTATTAGGAACCATAAAAGTAGATGGAGAAAGAGTTCGTGGCAAGCAAATGGTAGAAG
>JBGCFX010000040.1:0-3911 GCA_045110395.1 Polaribacter sp. | reverse complement strand
TACGTTAACGTTAACTGCAACTCCAATACCAAGAACTTTGCAATTTAGTTTAATGGCTGCCAGAGATTTATCAGTTATAAAAACACCTCCACCAAACAGACATCCTATAGAAAGTAACGTGATTCGTTTTTCTGAGGAAACAATTCGTGATGCAATTTCTTATGAAGTTTCTAGAGGTGGACAAGTTTTCTTTATTCACAATAGAATTGAGAACATTAAAGAAGTTGCTGGTCTGCTGCAAAGATTGGTGCCATCTGCAAAAATAGGAATTGGTCATGGGCAAATGGAAGGAAAAAAACTAGAAGAATTAATGCTCGGTTTTATGAACGGAGATTTTGATGTTTTAGTATCAACAACTATTGTAGAAAGTGGTTTAGATGTGCCAAATGCAAACACAATTTTCATCAACAATGCTAATAATTTTGGTTTGTCAGATTTGCATCAAATGCGAGGTAGAGTTGGTCGTTCAAATAAAAAAGCATTTTGCTATTTTATAACTCCACCTTATCATATGATGACAGATGATGCCAGAAAACGTATAGAAGCGTTGGTTTTATTTTCTGATTTAGGAAGTGGAATTAACATTGCTATGAAAGATTTAGAAATTCGTGGTGCAGGAGATTTATTAGGAGGTGAACAAAGTGGATTTATAAATGATATTGGGTTTGATACCTATCAAAAAATACTACAAGAAGCTATTGAAGAACTTAAAGAAAATGAGTTTGCAGATTTATATCCTACAGATAATTCTAAACCTAAAGAGTTTGTAAAAGAAGTAACGATTGATACTGATTTTGAGATATTATTCCCTGATGATTATATCAATTCAATTACTGAAAGATTGGCTCTATACAACAAGTTAGGAACTTTAAAAACTGAAGAAGAGCTACAAACTTTCGAAACTGAAATTATTGACAGATTTGGTGAGGTACCTATTGAGGTCTGTGACCTCTTAGATTCTGTAAGAATAAAATGGTTGGCAAAAGAACTTGGTTTAGAGAAAATTATTCTGAAACAAAAAAGAATGTTAGGTTATTTTGTTTCTGACCAACAAAGCGATTTTTATCAAACAGAAGCTTTTTCTAGAACACTTACTTACTTAAAAAATAATGGTAAAAGTTGTGTAATGAAAGAGAAACAAACTAAAAATGGTTTGCGTTTGTTGATTACATTTATAAGAATAGATTCTGTAAAAACAGCTTTATCAATTTTACAAAAAATATAAAATGGCTTCATTATTTGGGCACGCTTTTGTTTCTTTTGCTTTAGGAAAAACATTTTCTAAACAAAAACAAAACAGGAAATTATTTTTACTCGCCATTATTTGTGCAATTATTCCAGATGCAGATGTAATAGGGTTTCATTTTGATATTTCTTATGAAAGTTTTTGGGGTCATAGAGGGTTTTCTCACTCTTTTCTATTTGCGTTTATCTTTGGAGTTTTGGTTACGTTTCTTTTTTACAAGAACCAATTTTCAACCAAAAAAGGAGTTATTTTAATCCTATTTTTCTTTTTATGTACAGCATCACATTCAATTTTAGATGCAATGACTTCTGGTGGAAAAGGTGTTGCCTTCTTTTCTCCTTTTAATGATACTCGTTACTTTTTTCCTTGGAGACCAATTAAAGTTTCTCCAATAGGAATTGCACGTTTTTTTAGTGAAAGAGGTTTAAAAGTAATTTTTAGTGAACTTATTTGGATTGGAATACCAGGAACGATATATATCTTAATTACTTTTCTAATAAATAGAGGTAGAAAATAATCATAATGGAAAACTCACACATAAAAAACCTATCACTTTTACTTTTAGCAACGCTTTTTATTAGTACTTCTGGTGTTTTAGGAAAATATATTGCAATGCCAGCAGAAGTAATTATTTGGTTTAGAGGTGGTTTTGGAGCGATATTTATCTATGTTTTTTGCAGGTTTAAAAAGGTTAATTTAAAAATAAACTCTAAAAAAGATATGTTCTCTTTTTTAGTAAGTGGTTTTTTTATGGCTGCACATTGGGTTTCTTATTTCTATGCTTTAAAATTATCAAATGTAGCTTTAGGGATGTTATCTATGTACACTTTTCCTGTAATGACTGCTTTTTTAGAACCTTTTTTCTCGAAACAAAAATTAAACGGAATTCACGTTTTATTAGGTTTTTTAGTATTGATTGGCGTATATATTTTAGTCCCTAATTTTTCTTTAGAAAATGATGAAGCAAAAGGAATTTTATTAGGTGTTTTTTCTGCTTTGTGTTATGCTTTAAGAAATTTAACTACAAAAAAACACGTTACAACTTATAATGGAAGTATGATAATGCTCTACCAATTAATAATTGTAGCAATTTTATTATTACCTGTTTTATTTTTGAGTGATGTTTCTAATTTTGAAAGTCAATTTCCTTTATTAATTTTAATAGCACTGTTAACTACTGCAATTGGACATACTATGATTGTAAACTCGTTAAAACATTTTTCTGTAGCAACTGCAAGCATAATTAGTAGTGTACAACCTATTTTCGGAATTATAATTGCGTATATTTTTGTGAGTGAAATACCAAGCATGAATACTTTTATTGGTGGAGGATTAATTTTATTAACAGTTGTAATTGAAAGTGTTAGAAGTAAAAAATAGTTTTCTTTAACAAAATTTTAACTTTGGCACTTTATTTGATTTTAGTTCATAAAACCTAAAAATATGAACTCAAAATTTAAAATTAGTATTCCTAAACCTTGTCACGAAAACTGGACCAAAATGACACCAAAAGAAAAAGGTAGATTTTGTAGTTCTTGTTCTAAAACTGTTATCGATTTTACAAAAAAATCTACAACCGAAATTCAAAATTATTTAGTAGAAAATAAAAATGAACAAGTTTGTGGGCATTTTTACAAAAAGCAGTTAGATGCTATTGTTATAGAAATTCCTCAAACAACATTTCAGCAACAATTATCTTTTCAGAAATTATTTGTTTTGGCTTTATTTTTTGTGATGGGAAGTACTCTTTTTAGTTGCCAATATTCTGATGGTAAAAAGCAGAAAATTGAGAATGTAATAATAAAAGATTCTATAAAAACAACTGAAGAAGATTTAGGTTTGGTTTTTCCTACACATAAAACTACTAATTCTGTAAAAAAAGAGGAAACTCCTTTTATTTTATCAGGAAAAATAGAACCTCCTACTAATATATTAACTACTGATGGAATTATTATTTGTGAAACTATACAAAAAAAAGATAGTATTATAGATATTGATTCTCTTGAAGAAATAACTATTGAAGGTGATATCGATTTTACTGAAGTTGGAGAAGTTGTAATTGAAGAAGAGGATTTAGTTATGGGAATGATAATAGAAGAACCTCCAAGATTTAAAGAGTCTAAAAAATTATCTACACAAGAAGCGAAAAAAGATTTTGATAAAAGAATACAAAAATTTGTTGATGATAATTTTGATATAAACACAACAATTAATCTTGGCTTACGTAAAGGAAAACATAGAATTTACACTCAATTTGTAATTGACAAAAAGGGTTTTGCAACTGATATAAAAGTTAGAGCTCCACATCCAAAATTAGAAAAAGAAGTCAGAAAAATGTTTGAAAAATTACCTAAATTTATTCCAGGAAAACAAAGAAATAAAACTGTAAAAACTAGCTATAATTTGCCAATTATTTTTGTTATTGAGTAGTTTTTGTCTGTCTTACCTGTAAAAACAAGCATCTAAAACTACTTTTTATAATTTCCTATTTTTACAGGAATGACAAAATATTGGCAAACAAGTCTAGCCCAGATTGAAGCATTTGTTTGAGCTCTTTTTATTCTTTTTCTGAATAAAAAAGCGAGTGAGAAAAACTGGAAATAGCCTCTAAAACAACTCTTTATTACTAATATCTAAATAGTTACGCTTAACAAAATCGAGAATT
>JBGCFX010000039.1:0-8052 GCA_045110395.1 Polaribacter sp. | reverse complement strand
AAGTGGTGCGTTTTCTAACCTTTTAATACCATTACAAATTGGAGCAAGAGATATGGCTTCAGGTTTTATGAATATGATTTCATATTGGTTGTTTTTCATATCTAGTGTAATAATGGTAATTTCCTTATTTGTTGAAGCTGGACCAGCATCTGCAGGTTGGACAATCTACCCACCATTAAGTGCACTTCCTCAAGCAATACCTGGTTCTGGTGCAGGGATGACATTATGGTTAGTTTCTATGGCTATCTTTATTGCATCTTCTTTAATTGGATCATTAAACTATATAGTTACAATCTTTAACTTAAGAACAAAAGGAATGAGAATGACAAGATTGCCACTTACAATGTGGGCATTCTTTATCACAGCAATTATTGGTGTAGTTTCTTTCCCAGTATTATTATCAGCAGCATTATTATTAATTTTTGATAGAAGTTTTGGTACTTCATTCTATTTGTCAGATATTTTTATCTCAGGAGAAGTTTTACATTATCAAGGAGGATCACCAGTTTTGTTTGAACACCTATTCTGGTTCTTAGGTCACCCTGAAGTTTATATTGTATTATTACCAGCATTAGGTATAACATCAGAAATTATATCAACACATTCAAGAAAACCAATTTTTGGTTATAGAGCAATGGTTGGTTCTATTATGGCAATTGCATTTTTATCTACAATTGTTTGGGGGCACCATATGTTTATCTCTGGGATGAATCCTTTCTTAGGTTCTGTATTTACATTTACAACTCTGTTAATTGCAATACCTTCTGCTGTAAAAGCATTTAATTATATAACCACTCTGTGGAAAGGGAATCTGCAACTAAACCCAGCAATGCTATTTTCTATTGGATTAGTTTCTACATTCGTAACTGGTGGATTAACAGGATTAGTTTTAGGAGATTCTGCTTTAGATATTGCAATTCATGATACGTATTTTGTGGTAGCTCACTTTCACTTAGTAATGGGTGTTTCTGCAATTTTTGGTATGTATGCTGGTATTTATCACTGGTTTCCAAAAATGTATGGTAGAATGATGAATAAAACTCTAGGCTACTGGCATTTCTGGATTACAATAGTTTGTGCTTACGGAGTATTTTGGCCAATGCATTTTATTGGTTTAGCAGGTTTACCAAGAAGATATTATTCTAATACAGCTTTCCCAATGTTTGATGATTTAGCTGATATTAATAAAGTAATCACAATTTTTGCTTTAGTTGGTGGTATAGCTCAAATTATATTTATAGCAAACTTCTTTATTTCTATGAAAAGAGGAGCAAAAGCTACACAAAACCCATGGAATTCTAATACATTAGAATGGACAACACCTGTTGAACATATTCATGGAAACTGGCCAGGAAAAATACCTGAAGTTCATAGATGGGCTTATGATTACAGTAAAAGAGTAGACCCAAATGATGATGATAGTGATTATTTACATGGTCAAGATTTTGTTTTACAAACAACACCTCTTTTAGATGGTGAAGAACCATCTTAGTTAAGATTTGTTATTCTGTCCATAAATTTCGGGAGTTTCAGAATCAAAAATAAATTTAGATTAAAACCTTTCCAATTTCGGGAAGGTTTTTTTTGGTTTTAAAAGTGTCATTTTGATTTATTATATTAGCTAACAATACTAAATTTTAAAAATGGCTGTTTTAGAAAAAATTCAGAAAAGCATTAGTTTTCTTTATAAACTTTTTGATATTGAAGAAAAAAAAGAGCTTTCTACTATAGAAGAAGCAGAAGAAAAAATACAATTACCTGAACATTATTTAGAGCGTTTTACACTATATGCATTACAAAGCAAAGATTTTTTAAAGAATAGAGAAGAAGAATTAAAAAGCTTAGAATTAGCATTTGATAATTGGAAAATTGTAAAATCTCCTCTATTAGTAGTTAATGATCCAGGAGAAGGAGGTACTTCTTTATTACACTCAAGTTCGTACATCTATCCATCAGCTAAAATTTTAGAAACCAATCAAGCAATAGATTCTTATAAGAAATTAATAGGTCTTCTGTCTAATCTTTTAAAAATTGATGATAATTCTAAATCATTAAAAGATCTAGAAAAATTGATAAACTCTTCTGAAGAAACGCACATAATAATCTTAGAAAACATAGAAAGGCTTTTTATAAGAAGAATTAAAGGTTTTGATTTATTAGAAGATTTCTTGCTTTTTTTGCACGCAACCAAAAATAAAATATATTGGATAGTTTCTATAAATAAATATTCCTTTTATTATTTAAATAGAGTTAAGTATTTTTCATCTCATTTTCCATCAATTATACATTTAAAACCAATTTTAAATGAACAATTAAAAGAAGAGATTTTAAATAGAAATGAAGGATATAATTTAGTTTTTTTAAAACCCAATAAAGTTCCAAAAAAACTTGAAAAACAACTAAAAAAATCATCAAAAGAAGAAAGACAAGTAGTATTAGAAAACTTGTTTTTTAAAAAACTATTTAATTTTTCTAAAGGAAATATATCAAAATCTATCTTATATGCTAGAAATTCTGCATACAATGTAAAGGAGAAAACTGTTTTTATAAAACCCTTAGAAATTAAGGTTTTAGACGATTTATCTCTGAATGATTTATTTATTTTAGAAGCAATCTTTCAGCATAGATCTTTATCAATTAAAGAATTAAATATCGTTTTAAGAAATTCTGATAGACAAAGTAGATTAAGCATAGAAAAAATGTTAGAAAAACAATTAATAAGACCAACTTCTACGATTAATGGTAAAATAGAGTATAGAGTAAATTTAATGTATTTAGATATTTTAAAAGATTTACTAAAAGAAAGACTAAATAGAAATTTTAGATAATATGAAAAAAGCATTAAATATTTTATTTCTTTTAATTACTATTTCTAGTTTTGCTCAAAAGAAAACAGCAAGTGATGTAAAAAACAATGTTGAAAAAACAATTTCTACAGCAACAGATGTAATATCTATTACAAAAATACTTACAATTTTAGTAGTTATTATTCTTACTTGGGGGTTAATGAAACTGTTAGATTGGTTTTTTAAAAATCTAGTAAAAAATTTTAATAGACACAGATTAAAAATTTTAAGATTACAACCAATTGTAAAAATTTTAGTTTGGACTTTAGCAATTTACACACTAATAATTACACTTTTTAACCCATCTGCAGAAGCAATTTATGCACTAATGGGTTCTTCTGCCTTAGCATTAGGTTTTGCTTTGCAAGACATTGTTAAAAACGTTTTCGGAGGTTTACTAATCATATTAGACAGACCTTTTCAAATAGGTGATAGAATAAATATTAAAGGAAATTATGGTGAAGTTGTAAATATTGGTTTAAGAAATACTATTGTAAATACATTAGATGATAATACTGTAACCATACCAAATTCTGCAATAATTTCAGACAGTATTTCTAACGCAAATTCAGGTGCACTAGATTGTATGGTTGTAGTAAATTTATGGCTACCAATAAATGTTGATGTAGCTATAATTAGAAAAATTGTTGAAGAAGCAGCAATAACATCAAGATATTTGAATATAGATAAACCTGTAACAATTTTATTTTTTGACCATTTTGATGATCATGCAGCTACAAAAGTTGTTGTAAAAGGGTATGTTTTAGATGCGCGTTATGAAAAATTATTTGAAGGCGATGTTACAGAAGCTTCTAAAAAAGCATTTATTGATGCAGGAATTTACAGTTAGATTTTAATTCTTTTAGTATCAGAAAACATACAAAAATCTAGCTTAAAATAATTTATCTTTGTCTTTATGAACGAAAACTTAAATCCTGAAAACGACAATTTATCAAATGAAGATTTAGACGTAGAAAAAAAATTACGTCCACTTTCTTTTGATGATTTTACAGGTCAAGATCAAGCCATTGATAATTTAAAAGTTTTTGTAGAAGCTGCAAATCAAAGAGATGAAGCTTTAGATCATACACTTTTTCATGGCCCTCCAGGTTTAGGGAAAACAACATTAGCACATATTTTAGCTAATGAATTACAAGTTGGCATAAAAGTTACTTCTGGACCAGTTTTAGACAAACCAGGAGATTTAGCAGGTCTGTTAACCAATTTAGATGAAAGAGATGTGCTTTTTATTGATGAAATTCACAGATTAAGTCCAATTGTTGAAGAATATTTATATTCTGCAATGGAAGCTTATAAGATTGATATTATGATTGAATCTGGTCCAAATGCCAGAACTGTTCAAATCAATTTAGAACCTTTTACTTTAATTGGTGCCACAACTCGTTCAGGATTATTAACAGCGCCAATGAGAGCGCGTTTCGGAATTAGCAGTCGTTTACACTATTACAAAACAGAGTTACTAACAACTATTATTCAAAGAAGTGCTCATATTTTAGGAATGCCAATTTCTATGGAAGCTGCAATAGAAATTGCAGGTAGAAGTAGAGGAACACCAAGAATTGCAAATGCTTTATTAAGAAGAGTTCGAGATTTTGCACAAATAAAAGGAGATGGAACCATAACTATAGAAATAGCAAAATATGCTTTAAAAGCTTTAAACGTAGATGCTCATGGTTTAGATGAAATGGATAATAAAATTTTGGCAACAATAATAGATAAATTTAAAGGAGGTCCAGTTGGTTTAGGAACCATTGCCACAGCAGTTTCCGAAAATACAGAAACAATTGAAGAAGTATACGAACCTTTTTTAATTCAGCAAGGTTTTATAATGCGAACTCCAAGAGGAAGAGAAGTTACAGATTTAGCCTATAAACACTTAGGAAGAATAAAAGGAAAAAACCAAGGAGAATTGTTTTAGATTAAAATAAAAACACAAGAGTAAGAGTTCCTTCCCTTTGGGAAGGTTAGGATGGGATTATGAACATAAAAAAAATCATACCAATTTTAGAGTGGTTACCCAACTACAACAAATCTCTTTTTAAAGGAGATTTAGTTGCAGGAATTACTGTGGGTATTATTTTAATTCCACAAGGAATTGCGTATGCATTAATTGCAGGTTTACCACCAATTTATGGTTTGTATTGTGCTTTAGTGCCACAAATAATGTATGCAATTTTTGGCTCCTCAAGGCAAGTAGCAATTGGGCCAGTTGCAATGGATTCTTTAATTGTAGCTACAGGAGTTTCTACATTAGCTTTGGCAGGCTCAGATAGTTACATTTCAATCGCAATTTTGCTAGCTTTAATGGTGGGAACCATTCAATTTATAATGGGTGTTTTTAGTTTAGGCTTTATTGTAAATTTTCTCTCAAAACCTGTTATTACTGGCTTTACATCTGCAGTAGCATTAATTATAGGTTTTAATCAATTTAGAAATTTATTAGGAGTAGATTTTATTCAAAGTGATCAAATTCAGTATCTTTTAGAAGATATTTGGCTTCAAATATCAGATTATAATTATCACACAGCAGTAATTGGATTGATCTCAGTATTTATAATTATCACTTTTAGAAAAATTAATAAGAAAATTCCGAATGCATTGATTGTTGTTATTATCGGAATTGTAACAATGAAATATTTTGGGAAGACTTTTACAGATGTTTCTATAGTAAAAGATATTCCTTCAGGATTGCCTTTTTTTAGTATTCCAGAATTTGATTTTAACCAAATAAAAGAACTACTGCCAATTGCATTAACCTTGGTAATGGTTGGCTATTTAGAAACCATTTCTATTGGCAAATCTTTAGAAGCAAAACAAGATGAATATAGAATAAGACCCAATCAAGAATTAATAGCTTTAGGACTGGCAAATATGGTAGGTTCTTTATTTAAAGCATACCCAAGTACATCTAGTTTTTCAAGATCTGCAATTAATCAAGAAAGTGGTGCAAAAACAGGAATGGCAGCTTTAATTTCTGTAGTAATGGTTGTTTTAACATTATTGTTTTTAACACCATTATTTTATCATTTACCAAAAACAGTATTAGCAGCAATTATTATTGTAGCCGTTTTTGGTTTAGTAAATATTAAAGAAGCTGTTTTTTTATGGAAGGCAAATCATTTAGATTTTTGGTTGATGTTGGCTACATTCCTAGCAACATTATTATTAGGAATAGAATATGGTATAATAGTTGGAGTAGGTTTGTCTTTAATCATATTAATTTTTAGAACTTCTAGACCTTATGTTGCAGAATTAGGAAAAGTTCCGAAATCTAATTTTTATAGAAATAAAAATCGTTTTGAAGAAGTAATTATAGAAAAAGACATCTTAATTTTCAGATTTGATGCACAATTATTTTATGCCAATGCCAATTATTTTAGAGACAAGTTAGATGAAATGACTGACAAAAAAGGCAATGAATTAAAATTGATTGTTTTAGATGCAGAAAGTATAAATAGAGTAGATAGCACAGGAGTAGAGATGCTAAAAGAAAGAATTAAGTTTTGTAAAAAGAAAGGCATTACATTTTATTTTGCAGGCGTTAAAGGCCCAGTAAGAGATGATTTATTTAGAAGCGGAATTTTGCAAATAATAGATATCAATCATTTTTTTATGCGTGCAAACGATGCTGTAAAATTTTATAAAACAGGAGATAGAACGCATCAAGAAAAATATGCGAAATATATTCATCAATCTTACGACTAAAATTAAAAAAAACTGATAAATATCATTCCGAAATTCTATTTTCGGTTGTTATTTTGATGTATTAAATAGATAATAGAATTAAAATGATCATAGAACAAATTTATACAGGTTGTTTAGCTCAAGGAGCTTATTATATAGAAAGTAATAGCGAAGTTGCAATTATAGATCCATTAAGAGAAGTACAAGATTATATAGACAAAGCTGCAAAGAATAATGCAAAAATTAAATATATTTTCGAAACTCATTTTCATGCAGATTTTGTAAGTGGTCATGTAACTTTAGCAGAAAAAACAGATGCAAAAATTGTTTTTGGGCCATCAGCAAAAACCAATTTTGATGCAATTATTGCAGAAGATAATCAAGTTTTTAATGTTGGTGATATTACTATTACAGTATTGCATACTCCAGGTCACACAATGGAGAGCTCTTGCTATTTATTAAAAGATAAAAACGGAAAAGAACACGCATTATTTAGTGGAGATACACTATTTTTAGGTGATGTTGGTCGTCCAGATTTAGCACAAAAAGGAGACATTACAGAAAAAGATTTAGCAGGTTTTTTGTTTGATAGTTTGCGTAATAAAGTGATGCCTTTGGCAGATGATGTAATCGTATATCCTGCACATGGAGCAGGTTCTGCTTGTGGTAAAAACCTAAGTAAAGAAACTGTGGGTACAATTGGTAATCAGAAAGAAACCAATTATGCTTTAAGAGCAGATATGACCAAAGCAGAATTTATAAAAGAAGTTACTGATGGTTTATTACCACCTCCAGCTTATTTTCCTTTAAATGTAAAACTAAATAAAGAGGGTTATAAAGATGTAGATGAAGTCATAAAAGCATCAGCAAAACCATTATCTATAAAAGATTTTGAATTAATTGCGAATGAAACAGAAGCTGTTGTTTTAGACGTACGTCATCAAACAGATTTTATAAAAGGATTTATACCACAGTCTATTTTTATTGGTATAGATGGTGGTTTTGCACCTTGGGTTGGCACATTAATTAAAGATATTAAACAACCTATTTTATTGGTAACTTCTGAAGGTAGAGAAGAAGATACCATTACACGTTTATCTAGAGTTGGTTTTGATAATGTTCTAGGGTATTTAGATGGTAGTTTTGAATCTTGGCAAAAATCAGGAAAAGAAATCGATACTTTAGAATCTGTTTCAGCAGACGATTTAGAGCAAAAAATTATTGAGAATAACCCAGTTTTTGATGTTAGAAAACCAGGAGAATTTACAAGCGAACACATAAAAGTGGCAACTAGTACACCTTTAGATTTCTTAAATAATCACATTGCAGAATTCCCTAAAAAAGAAAAATTTTATGTGCATTGTGCAGGAGGTTATCGTTCTGTAATTGCAGCTTCTATTTTAAAAGCAAGAGGTTTTCATAATGTTGTAGATGTTGCTGGTGGTTATGCAGCCATAAGAAATACAACTATTGTAAGAACAGATGCAGTTTGCCCATCAAC
>JBGCFX010000038.1:0-21404 GCA_045110395.1 Polaribacter sp. | reverse complement strand
GCCATTTACATAAAAGAGCAAATTTACGAGCAATACAAACCAAAATTGGTCAAATATGTTCGTTTGCATCCAAATTATACTTCTGATGACTCATTAAATTCATTATTAGAAGAATTATCAAGAGCAAAAAAACAACGAGATGCAGTTTTAACTTTTTTTCAATTATCAACTTCAAAAAAACCAATAAAAGCAAAAGATTTAGAAACCAAAGCAAATGTTTCTTCATCAATTTTAAAGTCTTTAGTAGATAAAAACATCTTTGAGTTTTATGAAATTCAGACTGATAGAGTTAATTTTAAAGGTGATACAAATTCACTCAAAACTTTAAATGAATTTCAAGAAAAAGCACTTTCAGAAATCAAAGAAACTTTCAAAGAAAAAGATGTAACACTTTTACACGGAATTACAAGTTCTGGTAAAACAGAAGTGTACACAAAATTGATTCAAGAAGTTTTAGATGCTGGGAAACAAGTGTTGTTTTTATTGCCAGAAATTGCCTTAACTACTCAGATTATTACACGTTTACAATTTTATTTTGGAGATCAAATTTCTGTTTTTCATTCTAAATATTCTATGAACGAAAGAGTAGAAGTGTGGAATAATATTTTAGAAAACAAAACCAAAGCACAAATAATTTTAGGAGCAAGATCTTCTATTTTCTTGCCTTTTTCTAATCTAGGGTTGATTGTAGTAGATGAAGAACACGAAACTTCTTACAAACAATTTGAACCTTCACCAAGATACAATGCCAGAGATGCTGCCATTGTTTTAGCAAAATTACACAACGCAAAAATCTTATTAGGTTCTGCAACTCCATCTTTAGAAAGTTATTTTAATGCGCAACAAAACAAATATGGTTTTGTAGAATTAAATAGGCGTTTTAACAATGTTCAATTACCAAAAATTGAATTGATTGACGTAAAAGAAAAGCACAGAAAAAAGGAAATGAAAGGTCATTTTTCTGACAGATTACTCAAATTAATTCAAGAAGCATTAGATGAAAAAGAACAAGTTATTTTGTTTCAAAACAGACGTGGATATTCGCCAGTTGTAGAATGTAAAACTTGTGGTGTTGCTCCTCAATGTCCTAATTGTGATGTAACTTTAACGTTTCATAAATTCAGACACGAGTTAAAATGCCATTATTGTAACTATCAAAGAGCAATGCCAAATTCTTGTTCTGCTTGTGGTAGCAATACTCTAGATACCAAAGGTTTTGGTACTGAGCAAATTGAATTAGAGTTAAAAGAGTTATTTCCAGATTTTAAAATTGGCAGAATGGATTTAGACACCACTCGTGGCAAATTTGGTTATCAGAAAATAATTGGCGCTTTTGAAGCCAGAGAAATAGATGTTTTAGTAGGCACACAAATGTTGTCTAAAGGATTAGATTTTGACAATGTTTCTTTAGTTGGGGTTTTAAATGCAGATACAATGCTCAATTTTCCAGATTTTAGAGCACATGAAAGAGCCTATCAAATGATGGTGCAAGTTTCTGGTAGAGCAGGAAGAAGTAAAAAACAAGGAAATGTAGCCATTCAAACCTACAATCCTTATCATAAAATATTGCAGCAAGTTTCTACTACAAATTATACAGAAATGTATAAAGAACAGCTGCAAGAACGTTGGCAATATAAATATCCTCCTTATTATAGGTTGATAAAAATTACTCTAAAACACAGAGATTATAACAAAGTTGATAGTGGAATTAATTGGCTTTTTAAAGCTTTGTATGCTTCTTTTGGTGAACACGTTTTAGGACCAACTGCACCAGCAGTTGCAAGAATTAGAAACCAATATATTAAGAACTTAGTGATTAAAATTCCGCCAAAACAAAGTTTAGCAAATACAAAAAATCAAATTACTAAAATTAAAAATACGTTTGAAGCTGTAAAAGATTTTAGACCTATCAGGTTTATTATTGATGTGGATGCTTATTAGAATTGGTTGATAGTTTCTGGTTAATAGTTTTTGGTTCAACTCTAATTTTAGGTTTTTCAATTTTATCTTCAATATTCATATTTATTTTTAATAAATATTTCAACTAAAAACCAACAACTAATAACTAAAAACCAATAAAGTTTGAAAAAACTTTTTATAAGAAGCAACCTTTTTAATACTTCTGTAGTCTATATATTTGTAAGGCAGTAAAAACAGAAACAAGAGGCTTGAAAATTATCAAGTTGCATAACCCAGAAAAGTCGCTCATAAAAAAGGCGAGTAACAACAATAGAGAAGCGCAAGAACAATTGTTTAAGCAGCATTCGCCTAAAATGTTGGGCGTTTGCAGGCAATATGTAAAAGATTTACATCATGCAGAAGATTTACTATTACAAGCCTTTTTAAAGGTTTTTACCAACTTACACAAGTTCAAACACGAAGGTAGTTTTGAAGGTTGGATAAGAAGAATTATGGTAAACACCTGTATTTCTTACAACCAAAAAAAAAATGTGATTAATTTATCTGATGAAGAGTATGTTTTTAATGATTCAGCAACAGAAAGTTTAGAAAACACGTCTGTAGAAGATATTCAAAGATTGATAGATCAATTACCAGAAGGTTATAAAATGGTGTTTAATTTATTCGCCATAGAAGGGTATAAACATTCAGAAATTGCAGAGAAATTAGGCGTTTCAGAGAGTACATCAAAATCGCAATTGTTCAAAGCGCGTAAACTTTTGCAACAGAATTATATTAAAATGAATAAAACAGTAAATGAAAACAAATAATTTAGATAAAAATATCAAAGAAAAGTTCAGTAACAGAACTTTTAAGCCATCAGATTCTGCTTGGGAACGTTTGTCTGTTCAATTAGATAATCAACCACAAGAAAAGAAAAAAGGCTGGTTTTTTTATATAGGCATAGCAGCAAGTATTTTGTTATTGGTTTCTATTGGAATTCAGATGTTTTCTGATAAAGAAGAAACATTTAAACCCAAAGAAATTATGGTGGAAACACCAATAGAAAAGAATATAATTGATGAGAAAATCGATAAAATGTTTAATGAAATACCAGTAGAAAAAGCAATTGTTAAAAATGCTAAAGTAGAGGAGAAAGTAATCATAAAAAAAGAAATTAATAAGAACGTCATTGCGAACAAAGTGAAGCAATCTGTATCAAATAAGAAGATTACTTCTACTAAAAATCCTCTTAACAATAGTAAAATAATTATTGCTCAAGTTGATAAAAATGAAATAAATAGTAACAATGTTGTTTCAACTAATTCTGAAATTTCTGTAGAAAAATCTAACAAAATAGATGCTTTAAAAAGTAAAATTTTAAAACAAAACCCAAATAGTAGAATTAAAATTAATAGTGATGATTTGTTATTCGCGGTAACACATTCATCAAAAGAAGTAAAAGAATATTATGCAAAACATAATGTAAATAGAGATGATGTTTTAAAAACGATTAAAAGTGAGCTCAAAAAATCGAAAATTAAAATAAACCCTGAAACTATTTTAGCAGAAGTAGAAAGAAATATAGGAGATGATGATTTTCAAAATAACTTTATGAAATCATTAAAAAATAAAATATCTGGTATTGCCTCTGTTATTGCTAGTAGAAATGACTAAAAATTAATCTAAGAATAAAAAATACCAATTTAAAAAATCAATAAAAATGAAAAGAATACTACTCATATTAGTGTTGTTTAGTACAACTATTGTCTTATCTCAAAAGAAAATTTTTGAGAAAGAAGTAAGTAAAATATCTAAAAAGATAGAAAAAATTACCAAGACTCAGAAAGATTCTTTAAAAATGAAAGTGCTTGCTATAGACAAACAATTAGGAAAAGGAGAAATTACCAAAACTACTGCAGATACTTTAAAAAAAGAAGTAGCTTCATATCATGCAAGAAGAATAGAAAAATTGGTGAGTGAGCAAGAACTTTTACTACAAAAACTAGTACAAGATAAAGCAAACGGAAAAATGATTGTTTCTGAAGAAAGTGAAAGTATAAATGATGATAATGATGATGAAAACACTTTTACAATTGGTAACAAGGTTTTTAGACTAAATATTGGTGAGGGAAATCAAAAAGAAAGAGAGCAAAGAAGAAAGAAAAAATGGAGAAAAAAGAATAAAACGCAAAGAAGTACAACAACGCAATTTGTATTTGCAATGGGAATTAATAATGTGTTGAATGATGATGACTTAAACTCTCTAAATAATTCTGAATATCAATTATGGCGTTCTCGTTTTTATGAAGTTGGTTGGACTTGGAAAACACGTTTTAGCAGAAGACCTTCTCAATTATATTTTAAATACGGAGTTTCTTTTCTATGGAATAATTTAAGATTAGAAGGTAACAGAATTCACGTTAAAAACGGAAATACTACAGAAATTCAAACATTTGGAAATCAATTATCAGATAGCAGATTACGTCACGTACAAATGAACTTTCCTGTGCATTTAGAGTGGGATTTTTCTAGAAACAGAACCTATGATGATGGTTTTGTAAGAGACAGAACAAACAAATCTGTTCGTTTAGGAATTGGAGGTTTTATAGGATTTAAATTAGGTACAAGACAATATTTAGAATATAAAGATGCAAATAACGTAAGTGTAGAAGAAGTACAATTCGATAACTTTAATATGAATACTGTAAATTATGGTTTAAGTGCATATTTAGGCTATAGAAGTACCAGTTTCTATGTAAAATATGATTTGAATCCGCTTTTTAAAAATACACAAACTAGAAATATTTCTATGGGAATTCGTCTAGATTTGGATTAAATTATGAAAATGTCTGTTCGAGTGCAGTCGAGATTCTTTTAAGTTCTCGACTTCGCTCGATTTGACATTGCTGAGATTAACTTTTTTTATTTTCTTCCCATTCTTTTCTTAAATCTTTAGATAAAATACTTGTTCCATCGTGTTTCCAACCAGGAGGTTTAAAAAAATATTTTAATTTATTTTTGATGGATGTCTTAGATGTAAAAAAATCTTTAAATAGATAATACCATTCTAAAAAAGCTACTTTTATTGGATTGTAAGTTTCAATATTTTTAACTAAACCATACCTAGGTTTTTCTATTTCTGGTTCAAAACTACCAAAAAATCTATCCCAAATAATAAAAATTCCGGCAAAATTTCTATCTAAATATTGAGCATTAGTTGCATGATGCACTCTGTGATGACTTGGCGTATTAAAAACAGCTTCAAACCACTTAGGCATTTTATCAATCATTTCTGTGTGAATCCAATATTGGTAAATTAGGCTAATAGACATTTGTACCAAAAGCATAATAGGATGAAAGCCTATTAAAACTAAAGGAACCCAGAAGATAAAAGTATAAAAAGCACCAGTCCAAGTTTGTCTTAAAGCAGTACTTAAATTGTATTTTTTAGAGGAATGATGCACAATATGACTCGCCCAAAATAATCTACTTATATGACCAATTCTATGAGCCCAATAATAGGCAAAATCTTCTGCAAAAATAATTAAAACCCAAGCTCACCAAGCAAAAGGAATTGTAAAAACACGATATTTGTAGATAAAAAGAAAAATAGTCAAAACAATTCCTTTGGTAAATAAACCAATAGCAACATTGCCTAAACCCATTAAAATTGAGGTGCCAGCATCTTTAAACTCATAATCTTTTAATTTTACTTTTACAGTTAGTATAACTTCTATTATAACAGTTAATGCAAAAAAAGGAATTGCATAATGAATTAAATTTGGAAATTCAGGTACTTGCATATCAGTAAATTAAACGATTTTAAGAAATAGAATTTTTAAGCAAAAAAGATAACTTTAAATAAGAAAAAGTTACTATATTTGCAGCCTTAAAAATAAACATTAAATAATTAATTTATGAATCATTACGAAACTGTTTTCATTTTGAATCCCGTTTTATCTGACACTCAGATAAAGGAGACAGTACAAAAGTTCGAAGATTATTTAGTTTCTAAAGGAGCTGAAATGATCTCAAAAGAGGACTGGGGCTTAAAGAAATTAGCGTATCCAATCCAAAAGAAAAAAAGTGGTTTTTACCATTTATTAGAGTACAAAGTTGCAGGAGAAGAAATCTCTGCATTTGAGTTAGAATTTAGAAGAGATGATAGTGTTATGCGTTATCTTTCTGTTAGATTAGACAAACATGCAGCAGCTTGGGCTAGAGTAAGAAGTGAACGTGTTAAATCTTCAAAAAAATAAAAAATGGCATCAATAGAACAACAAGCAAAAGGTGGTAAATCTGCTGACGTTAGATATTTAACGCCATTAGACATAGACACTAAAAAAGAAGCAAAGTACTGTAGATTTAAGAAAAAAGGTATCAAATATATAGATTATAAAGATGCAGATTTCTTAATGTATTTAGTAAACGAACAAGGTAAAATTTTACCAAGACGTTTAACAGGAACATCATTAAAATATCAACGTAAAGTTGCGCAAGCAATTAAAAGGTCACGTCATTTAGCGTTAATGCCTTATGTTGGAGATTTACTAAAATAATAAATACGTAGAAAATGGAATTGATATTAAGACAAGACGTAGAAAATTTAGGATTTAAAGATGATGTTGTAGACGTTAAAAACGGATATGGTAGAAATTTTTTAATACCTACAGGACAAGCAGTTTTAGCAACTTCTTCTGCAAAGAAAGTATTAGCAGAGAACCTAAAACAACGTGCTTACAAAGAAGCAAAATTAATTGAAGATGCTAATGCAATAGCAGAAACAATTAAAGGATATGAAATTAAAATTGCATCTAAAGTTGGTTCAGGAGACAAGTTATTTGGTTCTGTAAACAACATAGATTTAGCTGCAGCACTTGCTAAAGCAGGTACAGAATTAGACAAGAAATTTATAAAAGTTGTTGGTGGTTCTGTAAAAAGATTAGGTAAATATGAAGCAGCTGTTCGTTTACACAGAGCAGTAGTTGCAGATATTACTTTTGAAGTTGTTAAAGAATAAGATAATAACTACAATATATTTTACAAAAAGCTCGTTAGAAATAACGAGCTTTTTTACTTCCAACTCCAAACTTCCAACTTCATACTCATTATGAAATACAGACAACTTACCAAAGAACAATTTGAAAGTTTGCATGAAGATTTTGCTCGTTTTTTAGCAACGCAAAGTATCGATGTAAAAGAATGGAATCAAATTAAAGAGGAAAAACCAAATGTTGCTGAAGATGAAATGAATGTTTTTTCTGATGTTGTTTGGGATGATGTTTTATCTAAAACCAAATACATAGAACATTTTTCTAAAACTTCTGCGAATTTGTTTAAATGCGATGAAACAGAAGTTCATAGAATTGCCATTAAAATAAATTGGGATATCAATTTATTAGAGCAAAAAGGTTTTGAGTGGTTAATGCAAAACCCAATGGATAATTCTGTAGACATTTTTAAAGGCACAAAACCTTATAATTCAGAACGTAATCCAGAAATTTTTGATTTAATTGAAAAAGGAAGTTCTATTTCTAAAGGAGAAATTTTCGAGTATTTTAATCAGTTGATATCTTAAAAAAATATTTAACTATTTAAAGTTTACCATTCATCTATAGTTATTTGTATTTTATCTATACTTTATTTTATCTGACCAATCTAAAATCTTTTTTTTTTGTAATTAATCTATTATTGCATATAATTACTATAAAATTATATAAATGAGTAAAAAATTAAAAATTTTATTAATAGAAGATAATCTAATAGAAATTATGAAAATGAAAAGAACAATTTCATTTTTAAAATTAGAGCATTCTCTTCAAGAAGCAAAGAATGGCGAAGAAGCATTAAAAATTTTAGAAGATAAAAGCAATTTTCCTGATATTATTTTATTAGATTTAAATATGCCTAAAATAAGTGGTATAGAATTTTTATCAATTTTGAAAAGTAGAGAAGATTTAAGACATATTCCAACTATTATTTTAACAACATCAGACAATCAAAAAGATTTAGAAGAATGTTATAGAACTGGGGTTTCTGGTTATGTTTTAAAGCCTTTAAAATATGATGACTACGTTCGTAAAATTGAAAATGTTTTATTATATTGGAGTACAAATGAATTAAAAAAATATTAATATGAAAGGTATAGTTTTTACTGAATTTTTAGACCTAGTAGAAGATAAGTTTGGTTTAGAAATGGTAGACAAAATTATTTCACAATCAAAATTAGAATCTGAAGGTGTTTATACATCCATAGGAACTTATAGTTTCTCTGAAATGTTACAATTGGTTACAAATTTAAGCACTAATACTGGTATTTCTACAGATGATTTATTGTTAGTATATGCAGAACATTTTTTTTCTGTTATTGAATCAAATTATCCAGGTCTTTTAGCTACTTATAAAGATCCGATAGAAATGTTATCATCTATTGAAGACCATATTCATGTTGAAGTACAGAAAATATATCCAGATGCAGAACTCCCAACCTTTATAGTAGAAGAGAAAACTGAAAACTCTATAATAATGGTTTATAAATCTAGCAGAGCAATGCATCATTTTGGGTTAGGTTTAATGAATAAAACATTCGAGCATTTTAATTCAAAAGCATCTATAATTTTAGAAAAAATTAAAGAAGATGGTACAGAAGTTAGATTTATTGTTAATAAAATTTAATGAGTAAAGAACAATTAGATATACTTCAAAGAGCTTTAAAAAGAGAAAAAGCAGCTAGAAAAGCTGCAGAAAAAATTCTTGAGGATAAGTCTAGAGAATTATTTTCTAAATCTAACGAGTTAAAGGAATCTAATCTAAAGTTAAATGACCTATTAGATGAAAAATCTTCTACTTTAAAAGGAATTTTTGAAAACATTAATGATGCATATATCGTTATGGATTTGTTTGGGAATGTTTTAAAAATGAATGAAGTTGCTGAAGATCTTTTTGGATATAACTTAGAAAAAGAAAAATTTAATATTCCTAATATTATTTATAAAGAAGACTCTGAATACGCTTATAATTCTTTTAAAGAATTACATACAAAAGGTTTCTTTAATAATTATATAAGTAGAATCCTTACAAAAAAAAATCAAATTAAGTGGGTTCAAGTTAATGGTACACTTGTATATAATAAAAATAAAAAGCCAATAGCTGCGCAAGGTATTGTAAGAGATATAACTCAAATAAAGTCTTTAGAAAATCAAAAAGAAAGAATTCTTAAAGAGTTAGAGAAAAGTAATAGTGAATTACACGAATATGCACATATAGTTTCACATGATTTAAAATCTCCATTAAGAAGTATAGATGCTTTAGTCTCATGGATTAAAGCAGATAATGAAGGTAAGTTTGACGATGTAACACTTCAAAATTTCGAATTACTAGATACCACATTAGAAACAATGGAAACTTTAATTTCTAATATTTTAGAGTATTCTAGTGCAGGTTCTAATACAAATCAAGACGAAGAAGTTGATTTAAATACAACTTTAATCGATTTGAAAAAGGTGCTATTTATTCCAGAAAATATTTCTGTAAATGTTATGAATACATTACCTATTGTGAAAGGAGGCAAGATTAAGTTTCAACAATTATTTCAGAATTTTATAAGTAATGCAATTAAATTCTGTGATAAAAAAGTTGGTATAGTAGAAATAGATTATAAAGATAGAAATACTTTTTATGAATTTTCTATTAAAGATAATGGTATTGGGATTGAAAAAAAATACCACGATAAAATTTTTCAAGTATTTCATTCCTTAAATAAAAGAGAAGATTCAACAGGTATTGGTCTGTCTATTGTGAAAAAAATAGTGGATTTGTATAAAGGTGAAATTTGGTTAGAAAGTGAACCTAAAAAGGGTACTACTTTTTATTTTACAATAAAAAAGAATTAAATGAAAACTGTACAACTTAAAAGAAATAGTAATTCGAATTGGCAATATTTATCTAAAAAAATAGTACTAAAAGAACCTTTAGTGCTTGTTTTCGGGAATAGGTTTTTGTTAGAAAAAGAAACCATTTTTAGCGAAATAAAAGAAATTTTTAAAGATGGTCACATTGTTTTTGGATCTTCTTCTGGCGATATTTCATCTCAATCTGTAGATGATGAAAGCATTACAATTACTGCAATAGAATTCGAAAAAAGTAGCTTTGTTATAAAAACAGCAAATGTTTTGAAGACGGTTTCAGATTTAGATAGTTTTTCAGTGGGTAAAGAATTAATTAGTCAATTTTCAGAAGAAGGACTAAAGTATGTTTTTGTGCTTTCAGAAGGAAGTTTTATAAACGGAAGCCAATTAACTAGGGGCATGAACGCAGCAACAGAAGACAATTTGTTAATAACAGGTGCTTTATGTGCAGATGCTGCAAGATTCGAAAAAACCATTGCTTCTTACAATGAAAATCCCAAAGTTGGCGAACTAGTTGCTATTGGTTTTTATGGAGAATCTTTGGAAGTAAGTTTTTCAATAAAAGGAGGTTGGACACCTTTTGGACCAGAAAGAATAGTTACAAAATCTGAAGGTAATATACTTTACGAATTGGATGATTTACCAGCATTAGATTTATATAAAAAATACTTAGGAGATAAATCTAAAGAATTACCTGGAGCAGCATTATTATATCCTTTAAAAGTAAAGTCAACTAAAGAAGAGCAATCAATAGTTAGAACTATTTTAAATATAAATGAAAAAGATAATTCTATGATTTTAGCAGGAGATATTTTAGAAAATTCTGTAGTTCAGTTAATGATGACCAATGTAGATAGCATTGTAAATGCAGCAGAAATTGCTGCACAAAATGCAACTGAATCTAGAAAAAACAAACCAGAACTTGCCATTTTAGTGAGTTGTATAGGTAGAAAATTAGTGCTAGATCAAAGAGTAGAAGAAGAAGTAGAAGAGGTAATGGAAGTTGTTGGAGATGCTACAACAATAACAGGGCTATATTCTTATGGAGAAATCGCACCTTTTATAGGAGAAAGTAATTGTCAACTTCATAATCAAACAATGACTATTACATTAATAAGCGAATAATGAATTCACTTTTAAAAAGACAAATAAGAAAATTTCTGCCTCCAGAACTGCTAGCTAACAAAGATTTAGAACAATTTTTAGATGCTATAAATAGATCTTATACCACTTCAGACGAACAGTTTTTGATGCTTCAAAGAGCCACGACTATTAGTTCTGAAGAGCTTTTTCATGCCAATAAAAAATTAAAAAAAGAATCTGATTCACAGAAAAAAATAATAGAAAAACTCAAAAATGTAATTGACACTTTAAAATTTTATGACTTAGAAGAAAATCATCCTTTAGAAAATGCAGATTCTTTGAAACTGGTTGATTTTATTGATAATCAAACCAAAGAAATCATTAAAATAAATCAACAAAAAGACAAACTTTTAAAAAGCTTAGAACGTCAAAATCAAGAATTGAACGATTACACACATATGGTTTCTCATGATTTAAAATCTCCTTTGCAAAGTGTAGATGCTTTGACTAGTTGGGTTTTAGAAGACTATGCAGATGTTTTAAAAGGTTCTGGTAAAGAAAACTTAGAGCTAATTAGATTAAATGTAGAAAAAATGGATACTTTAGTGAAAGGAATTCTACAGTATTCTACCATTGATAAAATAGAAAAAGAAGAATACGATGTTAACTTAGATATTTTACTACGTGAAGTATTAAAGAGTTTAAATTATACAAAAAACATCAATTTAATTATTCCAAATAAGTTACCAATCGTACAAGGAAACCATCATAGATTCGAACAGTTATTTAAAAATTTAATAGACAATGCTATTAAATTTAATAACAAAGAAGAAATTATTGTTGAAATTGGGTTTAAAGAAACTAATAATTATTGGGAGTTTTACGTTAAAGATAATGGTAAAGGAATATCAGAACAGTATTATAAAAAGATTTTTACCGCTTTTCAAAAATTAGAAAACGATTATAAGTCTACAGGAATTGGTCTATCTATTGTAAAAAAGATAATAGATTTATATAAAGGAGAAATTTGGCTAGAATCAGAACTAAATATCGGTTCAACTTTCTATTTTAGCATAAAAAAATAAAATGGAACAACCCAATTTAGAATATATAAATCAGCTAGCTAGAGGAGATAAATCTATTGAAAAAACATTAATAGATGTTATAAAAACAGAGTTTCCTGAAGAAAAAAAAGATTATTTTGATAGTATAGATAAAAAGTATTTTAAAAAAATTGAAGAAAATGTTCATAGACTTAAACATAAAATTAGTATTTTAGGACTTGAAAAAAGTTATGGAATAGCTAATGAGTTTGAGCACAATCTTCGAGAACATAGTTTAAAAAAACAAGAGGATTTTGAGAAGATTTTAGCGGCAATTTCAGAATATATAGAAACTATATAAATTTTATGAATTGTATTATTGTTGATGACGAAAAAATGGCTAGAGTTATTTTAAAAACTCTTTGCAATGAAATTAAATCTTTAAAGGTTGTAGAAGAATTCTCTAATGCAATGCAAGCTATTAAGTTTTTGAATTCTAATGAAATTGACCTTATTTTCTTAGATATTCATATGCCAGATTTTAATGGGTTAGATTTTATTCAAACACTTAAAAATCCGCCTAAAATTATATTAACTACTTCAGATCCTAAATTTGCCATAGAAGCTTTTGAATATGATTTTATTGTAGATTATTTATTAAAACCTTTAGAATCTCTTCGTTTTAAAAAAGCAATTTTAAAAGCAGAAAAAACTGATTTAAAAATAACTTCAGTTTCATCTGAAAAGTCTAATAAAAATGACATAGAAAACGATTTCTATGTAAATATAGATAGGCGTTTAATAAAAATAGATTTACCAAGTATTTATTTAATTGAAGCTAAAGGAGATTACATCAAAATAAAAACTGAGACAAAAGATTATACTGTTCACTCTACACTTAAAAAAATTGAAGAAAAATTACCAAATTCTTTATTTTTAAAAATTCATAGATCTTACATTATTAATATTAAAAAAATTATTGATATAGAAGATAATAGTGTATTAATAAAGAAAGATGTAATACCTGTTAGCCGTTCTAAAAGGCCAGAATTAATGAAACGATTAGATCTATTATAATCGTTAGTCTTTACAACTCTTACATTTCGTCTATAGTTAAAATTCAAAGACCGAATATTAAAAATTAAGCTAAGTTTAGTCTATATTTTTGTGGTATAAAATATATATCATGAAAAAAATAATACTAATTTTAATTGTTACAACAATTACGTCTTTACAGGCACAATCTTACAAATATTTAGGAGAATATACTTCTAATGGAACACCTAAATATTTAGAAAACCCAGGAGACAATGTTTCTATTGAAACCAGAGAAATGATCAGCAATTCTTTGCCAGAATCATATCCAGTTCCAGATTATAACCCACAATATATTACATCTGGTTATGATACAGATATACAGCTCAGTAAAGATGCAGATGTTTGGGTAACTTTTGTAGATGAAGGCGCAGGTTATAGAAATGTATTAGGTTTTTATACTTACAATTTAAATGATACAAATAGGAGTAAGCCTACTAATGAAGAAATTACAATTATATTTCCTAATGTTTCTGCCTTAGGGAGTGGTGGTGGATTACAAGTTGGTGATAAAGTGAAAATTGGATCTTTTAAAGCTGGTACAGGAATTGGCTGGGTATTATTAGCAAATGCTTGGAGCTCTTCAGCTCAAAGAGCAGGCTATGGTTTGTGGCAATTATTTTCAAATCCAGATTACAACCCAGAAAAAGATGAAGACTTACGATACCATAATGTTTTATTGACAGACCCAGAAAATGAAAGAATAATTTTAGGTTTTGAAGATATAAGAAGAGATTACAGGTCTTGTGATCAAGATTTTAACGATGCTATTTTTTATGTTACAGCTAACCCTTATGAAGCAATAAACACTTCTAACTATGCAGATATTACTGAATCTAATGATGTTACTTCTGCTTACGATGGTGGTTTAGAAAGTAATGGCTCTTTAGCCAATTTAATCGCAAAAAGAAATTTTGATAGAGAAAAAAGTGGAGATCATAATTTAAAAATAGAATTTCAAAATAAATTTAATAAAAGTGAAATAAAAAGAAAGTCAAATACAACCACTTTAATTGATTATTTACCAGAAACTGGAATGTATAAAACTGAGGTTGCTAAAATATCTAGTCCTAAAGATTTATTGGGTATAACAAATGCCTCAGAAATATTTTCTGTAGATTATTATGAAGGTAGTAAAAGAGTATCTGCAGTTTTAGCTAGTAAAACAGAAGGTACTATTTACGACCATTCTAAAGTAATTTGTGATAGATTAAATAATTCTAGCCTTGAGGATGTAAGAACTGTTAGAACAAGAGGACATCAAATAATAAGTTCTAAAATTAAAAGAGCAACTGGCGAAATGGAATACACTTTAAGTTTTTCTATTAAAATGGATGCTAAAGAAAATGAGTTATTTAGTTTTTGGAATATAGCACAATATCCAACAGGAGACTATCAAAACTATCAAATTTGGGGAAGTTCATTTTCTCAAGTATTTTCAATAGCAAATTACATTATAGATGAACATACTAATAAAAATGGTTTAACAAGCACAAAAGTTGAAAATGTATTGCCAAATGTATTTGTAAAATCTGGCTCTTATTCTAATGGAGTTATCAACTTAAATATTGTAAATAAAACACAAGAAAAGTCAGTTGAATTTGTTGGAAATATTGCAGAAACCGAAGTTTCAAGCCATACTAAAGTAGCAAATACTTTGATACTTTCAGGAGAGTATAATGAGATTTTATCAATAGAAACAGGTATTTTATTCGATATTGGTTTCTCTTTAGAATCGACTTCTTCTAATCAAAAAGATGCTTTATATTTAGCAGATGGTCCTTGGGGATTAGATTATTTAAAGGAATATGCAACAGTATCTAGCTTTGATATAAATACAACAGAAAGAACTTATAATGATGATTTTTATGAAGTAGACAGAAATGTTTCTGCAACTGGTGAAGTAAAAGGAAATATCAATTTATTCAGACATATTTTACCTGGAGATCAAACTTTAGACGTAACAGATTATGGTTTTGTAAACTTTAAATTAGCTAATAATGAACCTGTAGAAATTGTTATTATGCAAGAAGAAGATAGAGCTTGGGAAAACAGATTACGTTATACAATTTCTACAAACTCAGAAGAAATGTTGCATACAATTTCATTTTCTGATTTTGTTGATGCAGAAGGAAACAAAGCAGATATTACAAATATTAAAACAATTGTGTTTTCTATTATTGGTGATTATACATACTATAAACCTTTTAATATAAGTATAAATGAATTATCATTTAAATCTAACAACGTTTTATCTGTTGATAATTTTGATACTAAAACTTCAAAAAAGTTGATCAATTATCCAAATCCATTCTCAAGATCAACAACAATTCAATTACCAGAAATGTCTCAAAATATTTTAATTCAAGTGTTTGATGTAATTGGTAGAGTAGTAGATGTACAAAAGATAAATTCTGTATCTAAAAAGGTACAATATAATACACCACAATTAAAAACAGGTATTTATAAATATAGAATAAAAGACAATAAGAATAAAGTGTACTCAGGAAGTTTCATAATTAATTAACCCCTAATTCCCCCAGTCAAGAAGGCAAAAGTGAAAACTTTTGCCTTTATTTTTTAAATAAAGGTTTTTTAAATAAATACCATTTAAAACGTAAACCAATTTCTGTAAAGGTAAAACTACTTGTATTTGCAGATGCAACTGCAGAAGCAATATTACTTTGCATTCCATAAATATTTAAAAAACTACGTTCAGAAAATTTATAACCTAATTTACCTTGAACTCTGTATGTTGTTTGTTTTTTATTATTTTCAATAAACTGATAACCAGTAGCAGCAGTTAATTCATAAAACCATTCTTTATTTTTAGCAATAGCTTCATCTTTTATCAAATTAATAAAAACTTCTAAAGCATTAAATTTACTCGGGCTAAAATAAATTGTTGGTACTTGGTTTTTAAAAGAAATATTCTGATAATTAAAACCAGCTTTTAACGATGGTTTTTCTAAAATAGTATAATACAAAGAAGTAAAAAGTAAATTTCTAGTGTTATCATCATTTTGAGAAGTATAGTAATATTGTGTAAACCAGCCTAATTTAAAGTTTGTATTTAAACTATAATTTACTAAAAAGTTATTCTGAACAATTTCTCTATCTAACAATTCCGCATTAAAATTCTGTATTTCTCTTTTGTAACCAACTTCTAAATTCTGAAGTTTAAAAGGTTTTATATTGAAAGAGATATCTGCTAAAAGTTGATTGTAATTTATGGTTGCTGCCTTAGATACTGTAACTCCTAAACTCCCTTTAAATGTTAAGCTATTTAAAAGTTGATAAGAAATTCCTGCTAAAAAATTATTAGAATTTGCACTTAAGTTATTAATAGAGTTTGCGGTTGTTCTGTAACTATAACTAGCTAATAATTTAAATTTTGTAGTAAAAGGAAACTCAGTATTTGCTGAATAAGCATACGCTTCATTATTGCCATTATCAAAAGAATAGCTAGCTTTTGTTTCTACAAAAGGTGTAAATATTTTATCTAAATTTTTAATAAAATTTGTTGCGTCTTTTTGATTTTTATAGAAATCTAAAGTGTTTTCTGCGCTCTTATAAGCATCAATATAATAACCAGAAGCTTTTAAAGCATTTGCTTTACCCAGGTTTCCATCAAAAGAAGCACTGTCTTTTTTTAAGATTAAGTTATAATCTGTAATACTCTTTTTAAAATCACTTTTATAAATATTTAAAGTCGCTCTTAAAGATAAAATCCAGTTTTCTGGGTTTTCTGGAGTATTATTATTTGATATTAAATTATCAATTTCTTTTTGTGCAAAATTATATTTTTTATTCCAAATTAGTGCTTGAATATATCTTTCTGTAGTTTGTTTTTTTAGAGAAGTATTTGTTTTATTATTTAATAAGTTTTTAGCTTTTGTACTAATTACTAATGCTTCTTTTTCATTTCCTTTAATATGATCAGCTAAAGCAATTCCGTTTAAAGAAATTAAGATGTTTTCTGGGTTTTTACCTAAAGTTTTGTATGTTTCCTTAGCTTTATCTGTTTGATTTGAAATTAGATACAGGTTTGCTAAATTCAGTAATGTTTCTTTGTCATTTTTGAAATTAATAAAATTTTCTTTCAATATTTTTTCAGCTTCAATATAATCTTGTGCATTAACTTTATCGTTTGCTAAACCTAATCGCATATATTTTTTTGAAACTAATGCATTATTATTTGCTGGTAAAACTGCTAAAGACCTGTCTACATAAATAATTGCTTTTTCGTACTTTTTTAAGTTAGATAAAGTATTAGCATAACCTAAAAGAGCAGGGAAACTTTTAGGGTTTTCTTGTATTAATTTTTCATAATAATTTTCTGCAATTTTATATTGTTTGTCCCAAAGTAAAGATTCAGCATAATTTAATTTTACTTCAAAATCTATTGGAAAATCTTTCAAAAGATTCGTAAATAAAGTAACAGCATCTTTAGATTTTCCATTTAATCCAATTGCTCTTCCATAACAAAGTCTCGCAGTTTTATTATTAGGATATTCCTTTAAGATATTTTTAAAAAAACTTTCAGCTTGTTTGTATTTTCCAGTTTCTAAATATGCAAATCCTTCTTTCATTTCTTGAGAAAAAGTAAAAAGATTTACAAAAAGTAGTATTAATAATGTGGTTTTTTTCAATTTTATATTAATTTTTATCAATTGCAAGTTAAGGAATCGATTTTAATCTATAGTTTAATTACGTTTTTTTTCATTGATTTTTAATCAGCCTACACCTTTTAATATTTTAACAGAACAAAATGGTTTTTCGTCGACTGTTGGTTCTGTTTTTATTTTTTCTAGGAGATATTTGTATCATAAATAACAATAAATATAAAAAATTATGTCTTTACAAATTTCAGAACAAAACGAAACCTTTTATTTAAATGGAAAACTAAATGCAGCAACACAAACTTTTTTTGTAACCTATTTCGAGTATAATTTATCTCAATCTAAAAGTATTATAATAAATATTGATAAGGTTACAGAAATTGATAGAAGTTGTTTAGATGCTATGAGAAAATTAACTATAAACGCCACTTTACAGCATAAAGTATTTTCTATTTTGGGTGTTGGTTGTAAAGAAATTTATGAAGATTTTAATGAAAATTTTGTAGCATAATTAAACTTTTTAAAAATATGGTTGCAATATCAATTACTTTAAAAAATAAAATTTCTTCACAACAAATCTTTATGATTAGTGGTTTGTTGGTAAATGGTGGAAACTATTTGTATAATTTAGTTTTGGGTAGAATTCTTGGTCCAGAAAAATTTGCAGATGCAGCTATTATGATTACTTTTTTGTTGGTGCTCTCTTTTGTAGCAATGACTTTTCAGTTAGTTACAACAAAATTTTCTGTAATTTTTGAAGACACTATTTTTAAAACTTTTATTTCTAATACTTATATAAATGCTGCAATAGTTGGAGTTTTATTAGGAATATCTGTAGTTTTATTTTCGCCTGAATTACAAAATATTTTTAAAACATCAACATCTTCTATGTTTGTTGTTTTTGGAATCGGAATTCCATTTTACTTTTTAATGAGTGTAAATAGGGGTGTTTTTCAAGGTAAAAAAGAACTTATTTCTTTATCAATTACGTATCAGTTAGAAATGATAAGTCGATTATTAATCACTTTTGGGTTATTATATTTTCTAGAATTAGAATCCTCATTATTAATAGCAACAGGAATTTTATGTTCTTTCATATTTGGACTAATTCCCTTTAAATTTAAAAAAATCTCATTTTCTAATATTATAAAATTAGAAAAATCACAAACAAAAATGGTGCGTAATTTTTTTATAATTACTGCATTTTATGAACTAACACAAATTATAATTAACAACAGTGACATTTTATTAGTAAAACATTATTTCGAACCTTATGAGGCTGGTTTATATGCTTCTTTAGCATTAATTGGAAGAGTGGTATATTTTGTTGCTTGGATGTTTGTAATGTTATTATTACCAGCAGTTGTTCAACTTAAAAAAGAAGGAAAACCTACATTACCGATTTTATTGAAATATGTTGGTTGCATTGGTGCAATTGCAATTACTATTGTTGTTGGATGTTATCTTTTTCCAAATCTTATTATAAATATATTATTTGGTGAAGGTTATTTAGAAATTACACCATTACTTTGGAAATATGCTTTAGCTACAGGTATTTTTGCAATCTCAAATATCTTTGCATATTACTATTTATCTCTAGATAAATATATACCAGTAATCTTCTCTGGTATTTTTGGAATGCTACAGATAGTCTTAGTTGTGTTATTTCACACTTCTTTAGAACAAGTTGTAAATGTACAGATTATAGCAATGATTATTTTGTTATTAGTTCAACTCATATTCTTCGTTTCATCGAATTTAAAAGAAAGAACTAAAATGAATATCTAAACCTTTTTTCCATTAATCTATACTTAATTGTATTTGAACATTAACTACCGTTTTAAACATTTATTTAGTCCGAAATTTGTACTATAATTAAAAAACAAAACATCATGAAATTAGCAATTGTAACAGCATATCCACCAAGTAAAGTAACTTTAAATGAATATGCATATCATTTAGTAAAAAGCTTTAGACAAAGTAAAAAAGTAACTGAATTAGTTTTATTAACAGACCATACTCCAGAAGGAAAAGACATTAATTTTACAGAAAACGGATGTAAAGTTACAGTTAAAGAATGTTGGAAGTTTAATAGTTATGCAAACATTATTAATGTTACAAGAGCTATTAATAAAACAAAACCAAATGCTGTATTATTCAACTTACAATTTATGAAGTTTGGTGATAAGAAAGTTGCAGCAGCTTTAGGTTTAGCTTTGCCTTTAATTTGTAAAATAAAGCAAATTCCTACAATTGTATTATTACATAATATTTTAGAACAAGTAGATTTAGAAAGTGCAGGTTTTACCTCAAATAAAATTGCTCAGAAAGTATATAACTTTATAGGAACAAGTTTAACTAAACTAATTTTAAAGGCAGATTTAGTAACAGTTACTATGGATAAGTATGTAACAATATTACAAGAAAAATACAAGGTGAATAATGTAAAAATGATTCCTCATGGAACCTTTGAAATTCCTGAAAAACCCTCACATCAATTACCAAAAGGATCTTTAAAAATTATGACTTTTGGAAAATTTGGAACCTACAAAAAAGTAGAATCTATGATTGAAGCTGTAGAGAAAGTAAGAAAATCTTCTGGTTTAGATTTAGAGATTGTTATTGCAGGAACTGATAATCCAAACGTACCTGGATATTTAGAGAGTGTTAAAGAAACATACAAACATGTTCCTAAGATAAGTTTTACTGGTTATGTTGAAGAAAATCAGGTAGAAACACTGTTTAACGAAAGTGCAGTAGTTGTATTTCCTTACACATCTACAACAGGTAGTTCTGGAGTTTTACACCAAGCAGGTAGTTATGGTAAAGCAGTTGTAATGCCTAATTTAGGAGATTTAGCAACTTTAATTGAAGATGAAGGATATAGAGGAGAGTTTTTTGAACCAGAAAGCATTACAAGTTTGGCAGATGCCATTGAAGCAATAGTTACCAATAATGCGTATAGAATTCAGCTTGGAGAAGCAAATTATAAAGCTGCTACAGCATTTCCAATGGAAAGAATTACGAATATGTATTTAGAAGAGTTTGAAATGATAGGTGCAAAACAAAATATATTTACGAAAGCTACAGTTAGTTAGAAATATACTTAAAAGCAGGTTTTTTAATTCCAGTACTAGAAATGAATCCAAATTTTTTCTGAGGATTTGTTCGCCAAGGAAGTCTCCCTAAGACTTCTTTTGGTATTTTATCAAAATCATACAAAGTCCATGACATAAAAGGAATTGAATTCTTTGTAAGGACTTTTTGTATTTCTTGATGGTAATTCGCTTGATCTTCATTTGAACTAACAAAAGGTCTCCATAAACCACCATAAGAAGAAACCCCAAACTCTTGTAAAATGATTGGTTTATCTTTTATTTTACTTTTTAAAGCTAAATATTCACTTTCAAAATTTTCTATGTCTTCATAGTAATGAAAAGAAACAAAATCAACTTTCTCTTTTAAAATAGTAGCACTTTTGATGTTAGACCAACCAATGGTAACAGGGTGTTTTGTATCAATAGATTTAATTAAATCTATCATAAAACTTAACCAAACAGTTACGTTTTCTTTTCCTCTAGAATCAAAATCTAAATTGGGTTCATTTTTAACATCCCAAGCTAAAATTGCTTTATGATTTTTAAATTTTTCTACAATTTTCTCTGCATGTCTATGGTTTAAAGTCCAATCTAATAGATTATAATTTCCATAAAAATCAAATAAGGTAACTACAACTTTTAAACCTTCATTTT
>JBGCFX010000037.1:0-21678 GCA_045110395.1 Polaribacter sp. | reverse complement strand
ACCTTTGATTTTCATCATAAATTTCTAAAATTAATCCAGGAAGTTTGTTAAATTTCCATGGCCCAAAATTTAAAGGGTAATCCATTGAATACCACGCAATATAATTTCTACCTCTAAACTTTAAAGTAGCTTTTTTTACAGTTAAGTTGTCTATTTTTTTTGTTTCAGAGCTTAAAAACCAATTTAAATTTTCGGCTTTTTCTGCTATAATAAATTCGTTTGTTATTATTTTCTCTTTTGAATATAAACTATCATTTATTGAATTAAAATAGTTAAACCTCTCACTTTCAGCATATTTTAAGTTTAATGTTTTTTCTTCATTATTTTCTTCAATACTTTTTCCTTTATTTTTACCATAAATAAAAATTGATTTACTAAAATCATTATCAATAAAAAGGGTTCCTTTCTTCTTATTGGGTAATTCAGTATTAAAGTAGATATCATAGTTAATTTTTAAAGAATATTTAATGCTTTCTTGAGCATTTAAACCAATAATATTTAATAAAACAATTAACTTTATAATTTTTTTCATTTAGTATTGTTTTTAAAAGTCACCAAATAAAATATTTTATTTGATGACTTTTATGATTATTACAGAAGAATAGGGTTTTCAATTATTTTTCTAAATGCCATTGTAATTTGGGCACAGTGTATTCTACTATTTGCAGGTACAGTAAATTGATGATAATGCACCAATTCTCCATCTTGATTATATCCTTTAATAGTTATTGTACAACTTCCAATTACATTTTTAACCAAATTATTTATTGTGATTAATTCACTTTTTTCTTTTAAATTTTTCTCAGAGAGATTACTTCCAAAAGAAAATAAAAAACTAAAACTTAACACTAATGTTAATATTACTTTTTTCATTATATTATTTTTTAAAATTATTAAATTAATGTATAGTACGTAACTTTTACGTTCATAAAAACAAACAAGAATATCTTCTTGTTAACCGTCTAAAAAAAATTAAAAAAGAATGTGCGCAATTTTATAAACATTCTTCTTTTTGCTAGCAAGTTTTTAATAAAAAAAAAAAAAAAATTGGTTTTAAAAAAAGTTAAAAAAAAAAAAAAAAAAAGAAACCAAGCAACTTATTTTGATAAAATTTGCTAAAAACAGGCAAATTTCACCATTTATGGTAATGCTGATTACCATAAATGGTGATCCAAAAATAGAAATTTTTGCTTTTTTCCATTTTTTATGAACTTAAACCACTACTTTATTTTTTGTCAAAACTTTACCTTTTGCTTTTAAATCCATTTTCTTATATTTACTGATTATGTAATAAAAAACAATTTTATTACAAACTATTGAGTATCAATTTAAAAAAAACTTTAGGTTTATCTTTTAGTGTGTTTTTATTAACGACTAAAGACTAATTACTAAAGATTAGATATATATGGCATGTGGAAGTTGTGGTACAACAGAAGATGGAGTACCAAAAGGATGTAAGAGTAATGGTAATTGTGGGTCAGGAACCTGTGGAAGTGGTAGTAATAAACTAGCTGTTTTCGATTGGTTGTCTAATATGACTTTACCAAGTGGACAAGAAAGATTCAATATTTTTGAAGTCCGTTTTAAAAACGGAAGAAAACATTTTTATAAAAACCCAGATAATGTACCCATAACAATGGGAGATATTGTGGCTGTAGAAGGTTCACCAGGACACGATATTGGTACAGTTTCCTTGGCAGGAGAATTGGTTAAAGTGCAAATGAAAAAGCGCAAAATTACCGAAGATCATGAAGATGTAAAGAAAATTTATAGAAAAGCGAGCCAAAGAGATATAGATATTTGGCAACAATCTAGAGCTAAAGAAGAAGAAACTCAAAAAAGAGGAAGAGAAATTTTAGGACGTTTAGGATTGCAAATGAAACTCTCTGATGTAGAATATCAAGGAGATGGTAACAAAGCAACTTTTTATTACACAGCAGAAGCAAGAGTAGACTTTAGACAATTAATTAGAGATTTGGCAGGCGCATTTTCTATTCGTGTAGAAATGAAACAAGTAGGCGCAAGACAAGAAGCAGCAAGATTAGGTGGTGTAGGTTCATGTGGTAGAGAATTATGTTGCTCTACTTGGTTAACAGATTTTAGAAAAGTAACTACATCTGCAGCAAGATACCAGCAATTGTCTTTAAACCCGCTAAAATTAGCAGGACAATGTGGTAAATTAAAATGTTGTTTAAACTTTGAGTTAGATACGTATTTAGACGCTTTAAAAACGTTTCCAAAACAAGATTTAGTCCTAAAAACTGAAAAAGGAGAAGCCGTTTTTGTAAAGATGGATATTTTTAAAAATCATCTTTGGTATACCTATAAAGAAGAACGTTTCAAGTGGTTTCGACTAACTTTAGATCAAGTTTTAGAAATAGTTGAACTCAACAAAAATAACGAGAAATCTATTTCGTTAGAAGAATATGAAGCTGATGTAATAATTCCAGAAAAAGTAGATTTCGAAGATGCAGTTGGGCAAGATAGTTTAACACGTTTTGATGCTCCTAAAACCAATAAAAGAAGAAAAAACAATAGAAATAGAAACAAGAAAAAACCAGTTGGAGCAGTTGCTAATAATAATCAGCAAAAACCAAATCCAAACCAAAAAAGAAAGCCTCAAGCAAGAAAACAAAATCCGAATCAGAAGGCAAAACCTAAACCTCAAGGGAATGCGAATGAGCCTAAAGGTGAGGTAAAAAAGACAAACAAACCAAGAAGAAATAATAGAAACCGAAACAATAACAAGCCTAAAAATGACAACAATTCTGAAAAGAAATAATTTTTCAATTGTTTTTATATCACTTTTTTTGATGTTTTCTTGTGATGATATTACAGATTTTAATCAATATAAATCTATAGATAGTAGAGGTTGGAAAGCAAATGAAAAAGTTTTTTTTGAGTTTGATGTAAAAGACACAATTTCTTCTAGAAATTTATTTATCAATATTAGAAATAATAACAATTTTGAGTTTAGTAATCTATATGTAATAACGGAGTTAGATTTTTCTAACGGAACAAAAATAGTAGATACTTTACAATATAAAATGGCAGATGAAACAGGTGTTTTTTTAGGAACTGGAGTTACTGAGCTCAAAGAAAATAAATTGTTTTATAAAGAAAATAAAGTATTTCCAGTTTCTGGGAAATATACATTAAGCATTCGTCATGCAATGCGTAAAAATGGCGATGTAAATCCTATTGAACATCTAAAAGGAATTCAAGATGTTGGTTTTAGTATAGAAAAATTAAAATAAATTCCTGTTTTAAAAGGAAGTGTAAATTAATAATCTCAATAAAATTGAGAAGCAGTTTTTTAAGATGAAAAAAAAGAAAACAACAGGTTATAAAAAGTACCTCAAATGGTTTTGGAGCATTGTTCTTGGCGGTTTTTCACTCATTATTTTACTATTTATTTTTGCCTCTTTAGGCGTTTTTGGCTCATTACCAACGTTTGAAGAATTAGAAAACCCTCAAACAAATTTGGCAACAGAAGTAATTTCTGCAGATGGTAAAACCATTGGTAAATATGCTACAGAAAATAGGACACCTATCAAATTTAAAGACTTACCAGATAATTTAGTTCAAGCTTTAGTAGCAACAGAAGATGAGCGTTTTTATGAACATTCTGGAATCGATTTTAGAGGGCTTGCAAGAGCAATTGCAAAATTAGGAGCTGGTGGTGGTGCAAGTACAATTACCCAACAATTGGCAAAAAATCTATTTACTAAAAGGGCTTCAAGAAATATTGTTAAAAGAATTATCCAAAAAATGAAAGAATGGGTAGTATCTGTAAAATTAGAACGCCAATATACAAAGCAAGAAATAATTGCTATGTATTTGAATACGCAAGGTTTCCTTTTTAATGCCTCAGGAATTAGGTCTGCAGCAAGAATTTATTTTGGCAAAGAAGCAAAAGATTTAGATTTACAAGAATCAGCAATTATTGTGGCTATGTTAAAAAACCCAAGACGTTTCAATCCTAATAGAGAAATTTCTAAAGAAAAATCTTTAAGAAGAAGAAACGTTGTTTTTGCTCAAATGAATAAAAATGGGTTTATAACAGAGCAAGAAAAAGATTCGCTTCAAAAATTACCATTAAAAATAAACTACACTCCAGAAAATCATATTGCAGGTATAGGAACTTATTTTAGAGGACATTTACAGAAAGTCATGCGTAAATGGGTGCAAGAAAACCCAAAACCAAATGGAGAAGAGTATGACATTTTTAGAGATGGTTTAAAAATCTATGTCACTTTAGATTCTAGAATGCAGCAATATGCAGAAGAAGCAGTAAAAGAACACATGGCAAACTTACAATCTTACTTTTTTAAAGAACAAAAAAAGAATAAAACTGCGCCTTTTTATGATTTAGATAAAATAGAGATTGAACGAACTTTAGAAAGAGGAAAGAAAAATTCTGATAGATATAAACGTTTGATAAAACACGGAAAATCTAAAAAAGCAATCGATAAAATTTTCAATACAAAAACAGTAATGAAAGTCTTTTCTTGGAAAGGAGATAAAGACACTCTACTATCACCAAACGATTCTATAAGATATTATAAATACTTTTTACGTTCAGGGTTATTGTCTATAGAACCACAATCTGGCCATATAAAAGCTTGGGTTGGTGGTATAAATTACAAACATTTTAAATATGATGCAGTTGCGCAACAAAAAAGACAAGTAGGTTCTACTTTTAAACCTTTTGTGTATGCTACAGCTATTAATCAATTAAAATTATCTCCATGTGATGAGTACCCAAATACACCTTATACAATTCCGAAAGGAAAATATGGAATACCTGAAGAATGGACTCCAGATAATTCTGATGATAAATATGGAGGAATGTTAAGTTTAAAAGATGGTTTAGCTGGTTCTGTTAATACAATGTCTGCAAGATTAATAGATATGGTTTCACCAGAAAATGTAGCACGTTTGGCAACTTCTGCAGGTATAGAAAGCGAAATTCAAGCAAATCCATCAATTGCTTTAGGAGCAGTAGATTTATCATTAATAGAAATGGTAAGTGCATACGCCACTTTTGCAAACAAAGGTTTACGAGTTGCACCTATGATTTTAACAAGAATTGAAGATAAAAACGGAACAGTTTTGCAAGAATTTACACCAGAAACAAAAGAGGTTTTAAGTGAAGAATCTGCGTATGTTGTTCTAGATTTATTAAAAGGTGTTACCCAATCTGGTTCTGGAGTTCGTTTACGTATTCCCTGGAAAAAACCTGGTTATATAACAGGATATCCTTATAAATTTACAAACCCAATTGCTGGTAAAACTGGTACAACTCAAAACCAGTCAGATGGTTGGTTTATGGGAATTGTACCCAATTTAGCAACAGGAGTTTGGACTGGTGGAGAAGATAGAGCAACGCATTTTGCAGGAATCACAAAAGGGCAAGGAGCAACCATGTCTTTACCTTCTTGGGCGTTATTTATGCAAAAATGTTATGCTGATAAAACTTTGAATATTAGCAACGAAGATTTTGAAAAACCAGAAAATTTATCCATTAATATAGATTGTGGTGAGAAGTCTGAAACAAAAGATGGTGTAAAAAAAGAGGTGATACCTGAAGAAGATACAGACTTTTAATTATCACCTTTTGCCTAGTTTAGAGGCTTTTTATTTTTATTCATCATAAAACTTTAAATATGATAAACAAAAAAATAAACAATGTACAAGAAGCATTACAAGGTGTAAAAAGTGGAATGACTTTGATGCTTGGTGGTTTTGGTTTGTGTGGGATTCCAGAAAACGCAATTGCTGAATTGGTAAAATTAGATGTCAGAGAAGTAACTTGTATTTCTAACAATGCAGGTGTAGACGATTTTGGTTTAGGATTGTTATTGCAAAATAAACAAATCAAAAAAATGATTTCTTCTTACGTTGGTGAAAATGATGAATTTGAACGTCAAATGTTATCAGGAGAATTAGAGGTAGAGTTAACACCACAAGGCACTTTAGCAGAAAAATGCAGAGCAGCACAAGCAGGTTTTCCAGCATTTTATACACCTGCAGGTTATGGAACTGAAGTTGCAGAAGGAAAAGAAACAAGAGAATTTGATGGAAAAATGTATGTTTTAGAACCCGCTTTTAAAGCAGATTTTGCATTTGTAAAAGCGTGGAAAGGTGATGCAGCAGGTAATTTGGTTTTTAAAGGGACTTCAAGAAATTTCAATCCAAATATGTGTGGTGCAGCAACCATTACAGTTGCAGAAGTAGAAGAATTGGTTGAGGTTGGAGAGTTAGAGCCAAATAATATTCATATTCCAGGAATATTTGTACAACGTATTTTTCAAGGGAAAAATTACGAGAAAAGAATTGAACAACGAACTGTTCGTTCAAGAAAATAAATATTAGCGTCTGTCATTCCTGCGTAGGCAGGAATCCATTATATAATAATTATTAACTAATTATAGATTCCTGTTTTCACAGGAATGACAAAAAGAGAAGATATGTTAGATAAGAATGGCATTGCAAAAAGAATTGCTCAAGAAGTTCAAGATGGTTTTTACGTAAACTTAGGTATTGGAATTCCAACTTTGGTTGCCAATTATGTGAGAGATGATATAGAAGTTGAGTTTCAATCTGAAAATGGAGTTTTAGGAATGGGACCTTTTCCTTTTGAAGGAGAAGAAGATGCAGATATTATAAATGCAGGTAAACAAACCATTACCACAATGCCAGGAGCCAGTTTTTTCGATTCTTTTATTTTTTTTGCTATGATTCGTGGTAAACACGTTCATTTAACCATTTTAGGAGCTATGGAAGTTGCAGAAAATGGTGATATTGCCAACTGGAAAATCCCAGAAAAAATGGTGAAAGGAATGGGTGGTGCAATGGATTTAGTTGCATCTGCAGATAATATTATTGTGGCTATGATGCACACTAATAAAAGAGGTGAATCTAAAATTTTAAAAAAATGTTCTTTGCCCTTAACAGGTGTTGGTTGTGTAACGAAAGTGGTTACCAATTTGGCAGTTTTAGAAGTTAAAAATAATGAGTTTCATCTGTTAGAAAAAGCACCAGGAGTTTCTGTGGAAGAAATTCAGAATGCAACAGAAGGAACTTTAATTGTAAATGGAGAAGTACCTGAAATGGCTATTTAAAATGAAACTATTTAAAAAAACATATTGGTTAATTTATCCGATTCTGATTGTTGTTTTTATGCTGATATTTGATCAATTTTATACAACAGATAATTTTATGCTAAAAGGTGGAATTAGCGCTGTTATAGCATTTATTATTTCGCCAAGGAAAAGAATATTTCAGACGCAAACAGGAAAAATAAAACAGATTACTTGGATTTTTTTAAAGAATCCAGTAATTATAAATTAACTAAAATAAGAGTGTTTCTTCCCTTTGGGAAGATTAAGATGGGATTAGGAATAAAATTGGCAATATGAAAATAATATCATACAACGTAAACGGAATTAGAGCAGCACTAAAAAAAGGTTTTTTAGATTGGTTGCAAGTAGCAAAACCAGATGTTATTTGCATCCAAGAAACCAAAGCACATAAAGAACAATTAGATTTAACTGAGTTCGAAAATGCAGGTTACCCTTATCATTATTGGTTTTCTGCTCAGAAAAAAGGCTATTCTTCAGTCGCAGTTTTATGTAAAGAAAAACCAAATCATATAGAATATGGTACAGGAATAGAATCTATGGATTTTGAAGGCAGAAACCTTCGTGTAGATTTTGATGATGTTTCTATTATGAGTTTATATCTACCTTCAGGATCGAATTTAGATAGACTCAATTTCAAGCTAAATTATATGTATGAATTTCAAGAATACATCAATAATTTAAAACAAGAAATTCCGAATTTAGTCATTTGTGGAGATTATAATATTTGTCATGAAGCCATAGATATTCATAACCCAAAAATGAAAGGCGTTTCTGGTTTTTTACCAGAAGAAAGAACTTGGATTGGCGCTTTTATCAATAGTGGTTTTATAGATAGTTTTAGATATTTAAATCAAGAAGTGCAACAATTTTCTTGGTGGAGTTATAGAGCAAATTCTAGAGCCAATAATAAAGGTTGGCGTTTAGATTATGCAATGGTTTCTGAACCTTTAAAGGAGAAAATCTCTAGAGCTTATATATTACCAGAAGCAAAACATTCTGATCATTGCCCAATTGCTGTAGAGTTAGATTTATAATAGATGAAAAAGTTTATCCTCCTACTTTTTTTTAGTATTACTGCTTTTTCACAAGAAAAAAAAGACAGCATTCCTGTTATTAAAAAAGATACTTTATTTATTGCAAAAGATTCTATCAAAATAAAAGAAGTAGAACTATTTACAGACAACGATTTAAAAACTATAGATAGTTTATTGGTAGATGAGAAATTCAATTCACCTTTAATAGACACTTTAGAATATGTTCTGAATGATAAAGATATTACTAGCAATTTTAAAACAGCAGTAACTACAGCATTATTAAAAGAGAGATTATCTTTTTTAAATGCGAATACACCTTTTAATTTAGGGTATAATCCTTCTTTAGAAAAAGTAATTAATAGTTACTTATTATATCGTAAAAAATACTATCCAGCTTTAATGGCGAAAGCAAAGTATTATTTCCCAATGTTTGAGCAATATTTAGATAATTACGATATTCCTTTAGAAATGAAGTATTTAGCTATTGTAGAATCTGCTTTAAGACCAAGAGCAAAGTCTAGGGTTGGTGCTTCTGGTTTGTGGCAATTTATGTATGGTACAGGAATTCAGTTCGATTTAAAAGTGAGTTCTTATGTAGACGAAAGATACAACCCTGTTAAAGCAACAATTGCTGCTTGTAAATATTTAAGTCAGTTATATAAAATTTTTGGAGATTGGGATTTAGCTTTAGCAGCCTACAATTCTGGCCCAGGAAATGTAAGAAAAGCCATAAAACGTTCTGGAGGCTATAAAAATTATTGGAATATTAGACCTTATTTGCCAAGAGAAACAGCAGGTTATGTGCCTGCTTTTTATGCAACTATGTATATTTTTGAGTTTGCAAATGAGCATAATATTTATTCAGAAATGCCCAAGTTTTTCAATTTTCAAACAGATACTATTCGTTTAAAAAGAACGGTTAGTTTTGATCAAATTTCTGAAATTATAAATGTTGATGAAGAAGTTTTAACCTTTTTAAACCCTTCTTATAAATTAGATATTATTCCTTTTGTAAAAGGGAAAAATTATGGGGTAAGATTACCATCAAACAAAATTGTAGAATTTTTAGACAAAGAAAAAGAACTCTATACTTTAGCAGATACAGATGATGCAAAAAGAGAAAAACCTTTGCCAAAATACTTTGAAATGGATAAACGCATTCGTTACAGAGTTAAAAGTGGAGATTTTTTAGGGAAAATTGCAAATAAATACGGAGTAAGAGTTAGCGATTTAAAACGCTGGAATCGTCTAAAAAGTAGCCGTTTAAAAATTGGGCAAAGATTGTATGTTTATCCAAAGAAAGTACCAGTTTCTCTGAGGAAATCATCAAAAAAAGAAAATAAGAATTTAGCCAAAGCTAAAACTAAAAAAGGCAAGTACGATATTTATACAGTACAAAAAGGAGACTCTCTTTGGAGCATTTCTAAAAAATTTAAGAATGTTTCTATAGATAATATTAAAAATTGGAACAATATTTGGAGTGCTAAAGGTTTAAAACCTGGAACTAAACTTAAAATTTATAAAAGTTAACCTTATGAAAAAAATATATACACTTTTTGCGCTAGCAGTTTTCTTAACTTCATGTACAGGAACAGATAAATTTGTTTTAAAATCATCTATTGGTAAAATAAATAAAGTAATGGTAGTTACCAATGCCAGTGATTGGAATGGAGATATTGGTAAAGAAATTCGTAATTCTTTTGGAGAGTTAATGGTGGGTTTACCTCAGCCAGAAGCTACTTTATCTGTATCTCAAGTAGCGCCAAATGGCTTTGGAACAATGATGAAAGTTGGTAGAAACATTTTAGTAATTGGTAATGCAGATAAAGAAGATTACTACATAAAAAACAATGTATATGCACAACCACAAACTATTGTATACCTATATGCAAAAGATGATGAAGGAGTTATAAAACTATTCAACAAACATAAAAAAGAAATTATTAAAACATTTTTAAACTCAGATTTAAAAATGACGCAAAGTGTTTTTGCGAAAGATAAACTAGATGATTCACAGTTTACAACATTGCAAAATTTAGGAGTTTCTTTTACAATACCAGATAAGTTTAACAAAGTAGATGATACAGGAGATTTCTTATGGTTGCGTAATCATTTATCAAGTGGTATTGCAAAAACAGGAAGTAATAATATTTTAGTGTATTCAGTGCCTTTAGAAAACGAAGCAACTGTTGCAGATAGTATTGTGGCTGTAAGAAATAACATTGGTAAAAAGTACATTCCAGGCTCAGACCCAAAAACAATGCATATGATTACAGAAGAAGCATATACCCCTTTTACTTTTGATGCAACTATAGATGGAAAAAAAGCTTATGAAACAAGAGGTAAATGGGAAGTAAAAAATGATTTTATGGCAGGCCCATTTATAAATTATACTGTAGTTGATAAAAAGAACAATAGATTAATTGTATTTGAAGGTTTTACTTATGCACCTTCTGTAAGCAAAAGAGCTTTTTTGTTTGAATTAGAAGCAATTGCAAAAACGATGAAGATTAAATAAAAAACTTAATAATAGTATTTATAAAACTGGAAGTTTTCGCTTCCAGTTTTTTTATTGAAAAAAACCATCAATTTCAGATTTCTTATATTTGGTATTCAACCAAAAAACTTTTTTATCATGGAAATGAATTTTTACATTTTATTTATTGCAGCAATTGTACCAATGCTTATTGGTTTTGTTTGGTATGGCCCTTTATTTGGCAATGCTTGGATGAAAGAAATGAACTTTACTAAAGAATCTTTAGAAGGTCAAAATATGATTAAGATATTTGTGCTTAGTTATATTTTTAGTCTTTTAGTGGCTTTCTTTTTACAGTTTTTAGTGATACATCAAATGGGTTTGTATCAAACATTAATTAACGAACCAGGTTTTAATGAAGGAACAGGAGATGCTTTTTCTTACTTTCAAGATTTTATAGCAAATTACGGAGATCGTTTTAGAACGTTTCAACATGGAGTAATTCATGGAGTAATGTCTGGGTTGTTTTTTGTGCTTCCAGTTTTATCAATCATTGCAATGTTTGAGAAAAAAGGCGCAAAATATATTGCGATTAATGCAGGTTACTGGTTAGTAACTTTAGCAATTATGGGAGGTATTATTTGTCAATGGTTATAAATTCTACTAAAAATTTAAAAAACAAAAACCACGCAAACTGCGTGGTTTTTTTATGAATATAAAAAAGGTTTTAATATCCTACTTTAGCTCTTACTCTTTTTAAAACTTCATTAGCAACCAAACTCGCCTTTTCAGCACCAATTTTAAGAGCATCATCAATTTCATTTTTATTATCCATAAAATGATGATATTTCTCTCTAACAGTAGCAAATTTATCAATAATTAATTCATACAAAGCCTGTTTTGCATGGCCATAACCATAATTACCACCTTCGTAATTTGCTCTCATTTCTACAATTTGCTCCTCTGAAGCTAATAATTTATAAAGAGCAAAAACGTTATCTGTATCAGGGTTTTTAGGTTCTTCTAAAGCTTTACTATCGGTTTTAATACCCATTATTTGTTTTCTCAGTTTTTTATCAGCCAAGAAAATATTGATAATATTGTTTCGAGATTTACTCATTTTTTCGCCATCAAGACCAGGAACCAATTTTGTATGTTCTTGTATTTTTGCTTTTGGCGCAATTAAAGTATCACCAACAACATGATTAAACCTATTTGCCACATCTCGTGTCATTTCTACATGTTGTAATTGATCTTTACCAACAGGAATAATTTCTGCATCGTACAATAAAATATCTGCAGCCATTAACATTGGGTAGGTAAACAAACCAGAATTTACATCTTCTAATCTGTCTGCTTTGTCTTTAAAACTGTGGGCTAATGTTAAACGTTGATAAGGAAAAAAACAACTTAAATACCAAGATAATTCTGTAACTTGAGGTACATCACTTTGTCTATAAAAAACAGTTTTATTAATATCTAAACCACAAGCTAACCAAGTTGCAGCTGTACTATATGTGTTTTCTCTTAACTGATTTCCGTCTTTAATTTGTGTTAAAGAATGCATATCTGCAATAAATAAAAAGGCTTCATTTTTAGGGTTATTAGCCATTTCTATGGCAGGTAAAATAGCACCTAATAAATTTCCTAAATGTGGTGTTCCTGTACTTTGAACGCCTGTTAAAATTCTTGACATTGTCTTGTTTTAATACGAATATATTTTCTTAAAGATGTGTTTAAATCTCATTTTCAGTTTTAAAACACTTGAGTGAGATACCAAAACCATCTGTGATGGCAAAAATAAGGTTTTGATTCAGAAAACCTATCAAACAAAAGAATATTACTACTTTTGATACCAAAATGGTTTTGTGTTAATTGTAATTAATACATAATTAAAAATTTTAATTAACGTTTAAATATTCTGTGAAGTATATAAAAATTCCCTTTTTATTAATTTGGCGATTGTGGTTTTACATTTTAATGTTTACAACCATCATTTTAATGACACCTTTTTTATTAGTTTTTACATATAAAGAAGAATATTATCACTTGCTATGGAAACTGGTTAGAATTTGGTCTAAAGTCCTGATTTACGGAATGGGTTTTCGTTTAGATTTTCAATTTGATGAAGAAATTGAACCGAGTAAAAGCTATATGTTTTGTCCAAACCACGCTTCTTTAATGGATCCTTTTGTGTTGATTGTTTCAAGTAAAAACCCTATTGTTTTTGTGGGAAAAAAAGAATTGGTTAAAATTCCTGTTTTCGGGTTTTTCTATAAAAGAGTAGTTATTATGGTAGATAGAAGCAATGTAGAAAGTAGAAAAAGAGTTTTTGAAATGGCAAAAAAGAGATTGCAAAATGGCGTAAGTATAGCTATTTTTCCAGAAGGATTAGTACCTACAGAAGATGTGGTTTTAGCGCCCTTTAAAAAAGGAGCTTTTAGTTTGGCAATAGAGTATGAAATACCAATTATACCCCAAGTTTATTACGATTGTAAACGACTTTTTTCTTGGAATTTTTTAAAAGGTGGACCAGGAGTTTTTAGAGTTCATCAACATAAATTTATACAAACTGTAGGCTTAAAAGTAGAAGAAGATATGGATGTTTTAAAGAACAAAACATTCGAAATTTTGCACAAAGATTTAACAAATGATATTGAATACATGAAAGATACCCATAGAAAAAAATGAGCCAAAAATTAAATTATACATATTCAGAATCTGAAGAACGCTTAAATGTTTGGTCTCATGGACTAGGTCTGGTGTTAAGCATTATTGCTTTACCTTTTTTAATTATAAAGGCAGTTTCTTATGCTGGTTTTTGGAAACCAGTTAGCTTTATTATTTATGGACTTAGTTTAGTAGTACTTTACGCAGCTTCTACTTTTTATCACGCAGCTAAAAATCCAGCTAAAAGAAGAAAACTAAATATTTTTGATCATGCAGCAATTTATGTTTTAATTGCTGGGAGTTATACACCTTATTGTTTGGTAGCTTTAGATTCTAAATTGGGTTGGTATATGTTTGCTTTTGTTTGGGGTTTTGCACTTATAGGAATAATTCTAAAACTTTTTTTTACAGGTAAATATGATAAAATTTCTACAGCAATGTATTTATTAATGGGTTGGCAAGTGGTGTTTTTTATAAAACCATTAATGGCTGCTTTAGATAGTTATAATTTGAATTTATTATTTGCTGGTGGTATTTTTTACACAATTGGTGCCATTTTATACTCCATTAAAAAATTACCAAATAACCATGCTATTTTTCATGTGTTTGTTTTGTTAGGTAGTTTTTCTCATTTTCTTTCTATTCACAACTTGTAATTTTTATGAAATTAAGAGTTTTATAACACAAAAAATGATTTTTTTTTGTTAATAGTGATAAAAAAACTATCTTTGTGGAATCTAGCTATTGCAGTTAGATATTATAAATCTTATTTAGGGGGTAGATTTATTAAACTTCCTCGAACTTTATTGTTCGAGGTTTTTTTATGCCCAATCTTTAAAAGGGTGTTTGCTTAACTTAGAATTGTAGTAGTCTAATGTTCCTGTAACCTCTTTACCTAACCAATCTGGTTTTAAAAAAACCTCCTTCTCATTTTGTAACTCGATTTCTGCTATAATAAGTCCTTTATTATCTCCATAAAACTCATCAATTTCAAAAATATGTTCTTCCTTTTTTACCAAGAATCTGGTTTTTTCTATAATTGTAGGTTCACATAAAAGCAATAATTCTTCAGCCTCAAGAATATCAATTTTTTTCTCCCATTCAAATCTGGTGGTTCCTGTTTTATTAGATTTTCCTTTAATGGTTAAGAAAGCTTTGTCATCAGCAATTCTAATTCTTACAGTTCTATTTTTGTCAGAATTCAAATACCCTTGTTTTATATGTTTTTTTTGATGACTTTCTTTTTTAAAAGAATCATTTTTTACTAAAAATTTGCGTTCTATTTCTATGCTCATAAAATCCTTTTAGTTTTTGTACTAATGTAAGATGTTTTGTCGTTATTATAACAATAAATAAATATCTTTGAGATATTAAACTTTAAAAATGAAAAAACTTTTTTCAATTTATATTTTCTTCTTTTCATTACTTTTTTCTGCACAAACAGATTATAGTAATTCTTGGGAAGATTTTTATTCTTATAACAACGTAAAAGATTTCGTAAAAGTTGATGACGTTATTTACGCTTTGGTAGACAATGCTGTTTTTACGTATGATGTAATTTCTAAAGAATTGAATAAACTCTCTTCTGTGCAAGGTTTATCTGGAGAGGTAACAACATCTATTTATTTTAATGATACTTTTAAACGACTTATAATTGGGTACGAAAATGGTTTGGTAGAGATAGTAGATGAAGATGGTGGCATAACTATTTCTTCAGATATTGTAAATTTTAATCAATCTGGAGAGAAAAGCATTAACCATATATCAGAATTTAATAACAAACTATATCTTTCTACACCTTTTGCTGTTGTTGTGTATGATATAGAAAAATTAGAATTTGGCGACACTTATTTTATTGGTTCAAATTCTAGTTCTTTAGAAATAAATGCGACTACTATTTTTAACGGAGAAATTATTGCAGCCACAAAAGACGGTATTTTTACTGCAGATGTAAATAGTAATGCTTTAATCGATTTTAATAATTGGGCACAACGTTTTTCAGGTAGAAATTTTGTAGATATAACCTCTTTTAACAATCAAGTTCTAACAACAGAAGCGTCTAAAATATTTAGAATTGATGGCGTAAATTTAGTTCTGATTAGAGATTTTTTTCAAAATATAAATGCAATCAAACAAACAAATACCAACCTTTCTGTAGCTTTTCCAAACGCAGCAATAGTTTTAGATACTTCATTTAATGAAGTTGCACAGTTTACGACCAGTACAAATTTTAATTTTTCTTTAAATGCTGCTTTTTTTGATAATAATACAAGTTATTTAGCAACCAAAGAATTTGGGCTTTTAACAAGTACTCAAAGCTCACCAAATAACTACACAGAAATTCATCCTGAAGGCCCTTTAGAAAATGATGTTTTTTCTATAACAGCAAACAACAATAGTTTGTGGGTGGTTTATGGTGGGTATTCTAGCACTTTTGCAATGACTGGAAATAGAAAAGGATTTAGCCATTTTAATGGAGAAAACTGGATAAATACATTATATAACCCTAATTTTCCAATAACAGACTTGAATTATGTTTCTATAGATCCTAATGCAGAAAATCGCGTATTTATTAGTTCTTTTGGGTCTACAACAGATCTTAATAGTGTTGCTACAGGTGGGTTAGTAGAAGTAGAAAATGATGTTATTAAAACATTTTATAATCATAAAAATAGTACGATAGAAGATACAAATTCAAATCCAGGAACTGTTACTATTAGAGTGGCAGGAACAACTTTTGATAATAATGGAAATCTATGGGTAGCAAATGTAGCAGCTGTAAAAGAACTAAAAAAACTTTCTGCAAGTGGGCAATGGTCTGAAGTAGATTTATCTTCTTTAACAGTTGACAAAATTGCTATTGGCTTAACAGAAGTTATTGTAGACAGGTCTAATACAGTTTGGATTGGTACAAGAAGAAATGGAGTGTATGCATATAATGAAAATGGCAATCGAAAAAAAGCATTAATAGCTACTCCAAATGTTGGCAATTTACCAGATTTGAATGTAAGAACTGTGGCTGTAGATCAAAGCAATAGAATTTGGTTAGGCACAAAATCTGGTTTGGTTATTTATAACAATGCCTCTGGTGTTTTTGATGATAGTACACCAAATGCACAACCTGTTGTTATTAATGGAAATGAAGATGGTTTTGGAGAACGTCTTTTAGGCGATCAAACTGTAAATTCTATTGTGGTAGATGGTGCAGATAATAAATGGTTTGGCACAGACAATGGAGGTGTAATTTATACAAACCCAAATGGACAAACAACCTTGGCAAATTTTAGTAAAAACAACTCTCCATTACCTTCTAACAGAATTGTAAAAATTTCCGTTGATAAAAGTTCTGGTAAAGTTTATTTTGCCACAGACAAAGGTATTGTTGCTTATAACAGTAATGTGTCTCCTTTTGGTGATGTTTTAGCAGATGTGTATGCGTACCCAAACCCAGCTTTAAAAAACCACGAAACTATAACTATAGATGGTAGAAATGGCACGCATTTACCAAAAGGAACTAATGTGAAAATTTTAGATGTTGCAGGTAATTTAGTGTATGAAACCAATGTTGTAGAAGGGCAAGAATTACAAGGTGGTAAAGTAGTTTGGAACAAGAAAAACTTAGCAGGTAATAAAGTAGCTTCTGGTATTTATATAGTTTTATTATCTAATGATGATGCTTCTGAAAACGCAGTTACAAAAATTGCAATTGTAAATTAAATATGGCAATTGTAACCACAAAAGCCATTGTTTTAAGTGCTTTAAAATACAGCGATTCTAGCTTAATTGTAAAATGTTATACACAAGAAGAAGGGCTGAAATCGTATATGATTAGAGGCATTTTAAAAGCTAGAAAGGGTAAAATAAAAGCAGCTTATTTTCAACCACTAACGTTACTTACTTTAAATGCAAGTCACAACAACAAAGGGAATTTAAACTCTTTAAAAGAAGTACAAATTTCATATCCTTTTAAAACTATTTATAAAGATATTGTAAAACAATCTGTTGTTTTATTTTTATCAGAAATCTTATCAAATTCTATTTTAGAAGAAGAAAAAAATAAAGCCCTTTTCGAGTATTTAGAAACTGGCTTAATTTGGTTAGATATACATGATAAAATAGCTAATTTTCATTTGCTCTTTTTATTGAATTTAACTCGGTTTTTAGGCTTTTATCCAGATTTGTCTGAAAAAGAAAAAATAGGTTTTGATTTACTAGAAGGAGGTTTTAGTGATTATACATCCAATAAAAATGTGATTTCTGGGAATCATTTTTATCAATTTAAAAAGCTGTTAGGCATAAATTTTGATGGTATAGAAAAAGTGTCTTTTAGCAAACAAGAAAGACAAACAGTTTTAAAAATAATAATTCGATATTTTGAACTACATTTGGACGGTTTTAGAAACCCAAAATCGTTACAAATTTTAGAAACCGTTTTTAGTTGATGAAGTACATCGTTTTTACAATCGTTTTTTTTATGAGTGCTGTTACTTTTTCTCAAAAAGTAAAAGTCTTAGATAAACAAACAGGTAAAATAGTAAAAAATGTTACTGTTTTTAATGAAGCTTTAACCATTAGCTTATCTTCAGATAATAATGGTTTTGTAAATGTATCTTCTTTTAAGGAAAATGAGATTATTATTTTTTCTCATCTTTCTTATGCAATCTTAAAAGTTAAAAAAGCAAACTTACAAAAGCAAAAATTTATAGTATACCTTAAAAAACAATCAGAGCAATTAGATGAAGTTGTTTTATCCGTTTTTAAAAAAGACGCAAAAGCCAATAGAATTGCAGAACAAATAGCTGTTTTAACAGCAAAAGATATTCAAAAAGTATCGCCACAAACATCTGCAGATTTGTTGGCAACTATTCCTGGAATTAAAGTGCAAAAATCTCAATTTGGTGGAGGAAGTCCAGTAATTCGTGGTATGGAATCTAACCGTGTTTTGTTAGTGGTTGATGGTGTTAGAATGAATAATGCAATCTACAGAAAAGGGCATTTACAAAACTCGATAAGTGTTGCCCCAAATATGCTAGACAAAACCGAAGTTGTTTTTGGGCCTTCTTCTGTTATTTATGGTTCTGATGCTTTGGGAGGTGTGATTCATTATTATACAAAAACACCAAAACTATCAGAGGAAAATGAAGTAAAAAGCCAATTTTTTTCTCGTTTTTCATCCGTAAATCAAGAAATTACGACCAATGTTTCTGCAGAAGTAAGTTTTAGTAATTGGGCTTCTTTTACAAGTGTTTCTTATAGCGATTTTGGCGATTTAAAATCGGGTTCTAATAGAAATCATGGTTTTAAAGACTGGGGTAAAGTGTTCTTTTATTCAGAAAATGTAAACGGAAATTACAATGTAAACCCTACTCAAAATTCAGATCCAGAATTGTTAAGAAATACAGGCTATAATCAAACAGATGTATTGCAAAAGTTTTTTGTTCCTTTATCAAAAAATACAGACTTAAAACTTAATTTACAATATTCTACATCTTCAGATATTCCAAGGTTTGATCGATTAACAGAGTTAAAAGACATTACAGATACTTCTAGTTTAAAATTTGCAGAATGGTATTATGGCCCACAAAATAGGTTTTTAGCATCATCACAAATTTTAATCAACCCAAATAAAAATTGGTTAGAAAGTGGTACAATTACAGCAGCATATCAAAACCTAGAAGAAAGTAGAATTCAGCGTAAGTTTAGTAGTTTAGAGCGTTCTTATAGAGAAGAATCTGTGCATATTTTTAGTGTAAATGGCGATTTTTCTGTGCCATTAACAGATGATAAAACCAGAAACCTTTCTTACGGTTTTGAGTTTGCTTATAATGATGTAAACTCTAATGCTGTTGGTAAAGAATTAAATATTGTAAACGGAAAAATTAATGGTTTTTCTAATGATTTTAAAGTGCAATCACGTTATCCTGATGGAGGAAGTAGTTATATGAGTTCTGCTGCTTATGTAGGTTACAGACAAGATGTTAGTAGTAAATCTACTTTAAATTCTGGAATCCGTTTTACAAAAACACATTTAGAAGCCACTTGGTTAGATCAATCATTTATACAATTAGCAGATACAGATATAAGTACTGATAATTCTGCAATAACTGCCACTTTGGGTTATGTATACAGGCCTAATAAAAATTGGCAAATTAATGGTGTTTTATCTTCTGGTTTCAGATCACCAAATATAGATGATGTAGGTCGTGTTCGAGAAAAAGCTGGTAATGTAACTGTGCCAAATATCAATGTAAAACCAGAGTTTGCTTATAGTTCTGAAATCGGAATTCAAAAATATTTTAATAAACGAAGATTTAGATTGGGTGCCAATATCTATTATACACTTTTAGACAATTATATACAAAGAGATTTTGTTTTAAATGCAGATGGAAGCAAAAAACAAGTACAATTTGATGGCGATTTTGGCAACGCAGTTTCTAATCAAAATAAAGGAACTGCTTATATTTTTGGCTATACTTTAAATTATTTAGGTAAGATTTCTAATACTATAAATACTTCTGGTTTTATAACCTACACAAAAGGTAGAACTTATGACACAGAAGAGCCAATGTCTTCAATTCCGCCTTTATTTGGGCAATTTGCAATAAATTTTAATAAAGATAAAATTGAGTTGGGTGCAAATATAAGATTCAATAGTAAAAAAGACATTGCAGATTTTAATTTTACAGAAGGCATAGACAACCACGATTTAACCCCAATTTTAGATGCAAATGCAACAGAAGATATAGATAAATTTTATGGCTCACCAAGTTGGGTAACTTTTGGTGTAAATGGTAGTTATTTGGTAAATAATAATTTTTCTGTACAAGCAAGATTAGACAATTTATTTGATGCACATTATATAGAATTTGCATCTGGAGTTTCTTCTCCTGGTAGAAATTTATCAATCTCTTTTATGGCTAATTTTTAAAAATACAAAAACCCTTATATTTTTTTGTATTTTTATGACATATGATGTTTTCAAAAAAGAAAAGAATAAATTGGGTAGATTCTGTAAAAGGATTTGGAATTATATTAGTTGTTTATGGGCATAATTATCCTGTTTTAGAAGGCTATATTTATAATTTTCACATGCCTTTGTTTTTTTTCTTAAGTGGTTTATTTCATCCTAATAAAGTAGATGTTAAGACTATTAAAAAAAGAGCTAAACAAATATTAGCGCCTTATTTTTTATGGAGTTTTTTACTCTTCTTGTTTTGGTTTTTTGTAGGTAGAAAATTTGGCGATTCTAGTTTAGAAAATTACAGTCCATTAAATAACTTTTTAGGTATTTTTTATGCTCAAGGTGATCATGAGTTTATGAATTGGGGTATTCCTTTATGGTTTTTGCCTTCTATTTTCTTAAGTTTTTTAACTTTTGGGATGATTACAAAATTGAAAAAGAAGTATGGTCAAATTTTAGTAATTATTTTATTAATTAGTTTAGGTTTTTGTATTCCTAGATTTTTTGAGTTTCGTTTTATTTGGAGTATAGATGTCTCTTTTGTCTCTTTGTTTTTTTATGCGATAGCATTTTATTTGAAAGATTTTTTTCTTTTTAAAAAAATTAAAAGAGAAATCATTATGCTGTTTTTTTTAGGATTACTTCACATAATTTGTGCGTTTTATATAAATCAAAAAATAGATATGTATAGAGCTACTTATGGTAATGAGTTTTTGTTTTTATTAAATGCAATAATTGGAATTAGTTTTTGGGTTTTATTTTTCAAGAAAATTAAAAAAATAAATTTTTTATCATTTTTAGGTAAGAATACAATTTCTATTTTAGCTTTACATTTAAGATCGATAACCGTAATTAAAGTTTTATTACTAATATTTTGGACTTCTAAAAGTTTTGATTTTAATGAAATAGAAAAAGTAATTCTTGTGGTTTTACAGTTACTAGTAATGTATCCTTTAATTATCTTTATCAATAAAAAAGCACCAATTTTAAATGGAAAAACAAAAGTACTGGAAACAAGAAATTAAGTTTCATTTAGGCTTACAAATTTTAATTGCAATTTTTATAACTATTGCCTCTTATGTACATTTTCCTTTTGGGAGTTTAAAAGGGAACGTTATATATTTAGCACATTTTTTATTACTACATTTTTCTTTATTTGGGTTTATCTATTTTTTTAGTTTATTAAATAAGGTTTTTAATGTCTTGTTTCCAATACTATTTCTAGTTGTAGCTTCTTTTTCTTTTTGGGTATATACACAAGATTTAACTATGGGGCCAGAAATGATTCAAGCGATTTTAGAAACCAATATAGACATTGCTGTAGATGTTTTAAGCTTTCAATTTATAAGTTTCCTATTAGTTAGTTTTATTAGTGTCTTTTGTTTTTTT
>JBGCFX010000036.1:0-4954 GCA_045110395.1 Polaribacter sp. | reverse complement strand
CCTAAAAAATTATAATCGTACAAACCTAATTTATAAGAAAATTGCTGATTTGTGGTGGTCCAAAGATTTACTTCTGGAACAATTGTAAAGTTTTCTTCTATATTGATAAAAACATTGTAAAAATTATCATGAGAGTAAAATATTTGATAGTAAGCATGACTAATTGCTGGCAATCTTTTTAAAAGAATAATATCTTTTTCTATAGAAAGTGAGTCTAATTTATCTCCTTTTTTTGTGATTAAAAGACTTTTTATAAATGAAGGTTTTGTTTTTTCTACTCCTTGAATTTTTATATCTAAAATAATTTTCTGCTGAGAGAATAACCCTAAAGGCAATAAGATACAGAGAATAAAAACAAGAGATTTAAAATGCATTATTTAGCTTCGAATGTGTATTTAATCGATAAATTTACCCAATTATCATCACTTAAGCCAAATATTGTTACATTATAATTGTCTTCTAAAATTAAATCTGGTGGTGTTTCTGTATTTATGTTTGATGTTGTATTAGAAATATTATAATATTGAAACGTTATTTCTTTGGTAAAAACACCTGACATAAACGTGTTTTCAGAATCTGTAAGTGCTAAAAAATATTGTGTGTTATTTGTAGTTCCAAAATCTTCCCAAGTAAATTTTGGCTTTAGTGTTTGAGAATCATCAACATTTTCATCTGTTTTGTATGTAGTTGGGTTCGATTTATTTTGTAAATGAATTGGCTTTGATTTATAAACTTTACCATCAATTTCATAGGTTACAATACACCAACTATCTTCATCATCTGATCTAGAAAATCTTCTTAATTTAACTCCGAAAGCAGTTTCATCTGTTAAATATTTTCTTCTGTAATTAGAAAAATCATCTTTATCTGCATTAACATCTACAGTTTCATAATATCTAAAATCTCTAGCATTTGTTAATGGGTAATAATAAATATAAGAAAGGTTATCATTTCCGTTTTCACTTGCTGCAAAAGAGATGATTTCTGTAGAATTATCTACAGTTTGTTTTTCTAAATATTCTTGTAAATTTCCTGGCACAAAATTTTCTTCGATTACTAAATTTACCCAATTATCTGCACTTACATCCATCAATGTAAATTTGTATTCTTTGTCTATTTCTAAAGTTGGAGGTGTTTCTGTATTAATAATTAAATTTGGATCTACATTAGAAGTATCATAATATTGAAAACTATTCTCTTTAGTATAAGTTCCTGATAAAAAGTTATCATCTTCTACTTCAGAAATTACTTGAAAATAAATATCATTATCGCCAACTTCATCATTAATCCAAGTAAATTTTGGTTCTAAACTTGTTGTATATTCTATAGTAACATTGTCTTGCCAAGAAGTTGCTTTAGAGCCATTTTTTAATCTTATTGGATTCGATTTGTGTAATTTACCATCTAAAATGTAGGTAACCAAACACCAATTTTCTTCAGAACTTGTTCTAGAAAAGCGTTGTAATTTGCCACCAAAAACATCTTCAATGCTTAGACTCTTTCTTCTGTATTTAGAAAAATCTTTTTCATCTACAATCTTTAAACTATCAGCTTCATAATACCTAATATCAGTTGCACCTTCTTGTGGATAATAAAAAATATACGATAAATTAGGATTCCCATTGGCACTTGCTGCACAAGCAATTACTTCTCCATCATTATTTGATGTGGTTTCTATGTATTCTTGTAAATTTCTAGGAACTGTAACATCATTATCTTCTGCACAAGAAAAAACGAAGAATGAGAAAAATAATAGTACTAAAAAATTCTTGTGCTTCATCTATTTTTTTACATTTTAAAAGTCATAATTGGCAAGGTAGAATGATTTGTAATATCTTCTGCTATACTTCCTGAAAAAATATGAGACAAACCTCTTCTACCATGTGTAATTACAGAAATTAAATCTGCACCTACTGCATTAGAAAAATTTAAAATACCTTGTTCTATAGATCTATCACAAACGTAATTTACATTTATTAACCTATCTGTATTCCCTTCTACTTCCATCAAAAATTCGTTTGCTAATGCTTCCATTTCTGAAGATGTTTTAAAGTTTTCATTTGGTAAATTTACATACAAAATATGTTTTCTAGCGTTTAAAAAATCTACAGTTTTCAACATTTTTTTAAATGCAGGAATACTTTCTTGAGAAAAATCTGATGCAACTACAATATCAGAAAAATCGGTATTAAACATTTCATTTTTTATAACCAATACTGGTAATTCTGAATATCTTACCACTTTTTCTGTATTAGAGCCTACAAAAAATTCTTTTAAACCACTTGCGCCTTGAGAACCCATAATGATTAAATCTGCTTTAACTTCTTCTGCAATAGCATTTACTTCACTAAAAACCTTATAATGCTTAATAATAGGCACTACTTTTACGTCTTTTAGATATTCTTTTTCTAAGAATTTCTTAAATTTTTTCTCTGCTAATTTTAAGAAAAAAATTGCTTTTTCTTGTTGATAATGTTCACTTTCTGACAAAGTAACTTCTTGCAAATCTAGCATATGCAAAGCATACACTTCTGCATCATATTTTTTTGCCAATAAAGCTGCTGTTTTTAATGCATATTCAGAGTGATTCGAAAAATCTACAGGTACAATAATTTTTTTCATAATAATAGAATTTAGTGGTTATATCACAAATTTAACAACACTATTTCATTTATTATAAGACATTTATCATGTTTTAAAAAAATTATTCTTGTCCATATAATTCTCTCAATAACTCTTCAGCAGGTTTGTTTTGAGGTGTAAATCTGTTATTATTTTTACCACCAACTCTATCATGACTATGAAACCATTTCCAAATAAAACCACCAGCAAACCAATCTTCTTTCCAAAATTGATTGTGAATGGCCTGTAAACCATTTACTTGTGCTTGCAAATTAATATTACCACTTACTCTGTTAGATTCCCAAGGCTTTTTGCCTGCATAATCTAGACTTCTATAACCAAACTCAGTAAATAATATTTTCTTGTTATACTTTTTTTGAATTCCTAGCATTTCTTTTTTATGAGTTTGCCAACCTTTTTCAAAATCTGCTACAGAAGGTGTTTTTTTATCACTTAAAGGAAAATATGCATCTACACCAATATAATCTAGTTGCCCCCAAAAAGTGACGCGTTTATATTCGTCCCAATTTGCAGCATAAGTAAGTTTTCCTTTATAAATTTTCTTGATTTCTAAAATTAAGTTTTGCCAATATTTTGGTCTTAACTTAACAAACTGTTCTAATTCTGTAGCAATACATAAAATTTCTGCGTTTAAATCTTCTGCAGCTTTTGCATACGTTAAAATATAATCTCTATAAGAATCTTCTAGAATTTTCCAGTTTTCTTCTGTGGTAGGTTTTAAATCTCCTGTAAAGCCTCCTCTTCTTAACCAAAGATGGGGTTTTACAACAATTTTTACACCTACTTTTTGAAACTCTTTTGCGTATTGTAGTAACCCATTTTCGGTTTCTCCAAACCACTCTCTATTGGTGTTGAATTCAATTTTTGGAGTTTCAATGTTTCTAATAAAACTATAAGGCATTAATGTAACATAGTTACTTTTTACATCAATTACTGGTAAAATATGTTTGCTATTTATAGAATCTCTAGAGGCTACAAAGCTTACGCCATTTATTTTTTTCTGTTGACTATTACACGATATTTGTATAAATATCAATACTAAAAAGAGGAGTTTTTTTACTTTCATAAATCTCCTAAAAATAGTTCTTTTTACTAAAACAAGGCTCTTAAACCAATGTTAAAACTTTGTCCTAAGCCAGTAGCTGTTCCTCGAACAAATTTACTGTATAAAACTTCTAAATTAAAAACATCTGTAAGTTGATATTTTCCACCAAAACCTAAAGCTGTAAAGTCTTGAGTAAAATCTCCAAAACGTTGAAAATGTTGTACAAAACCTAAAACTGTAGATTTATCACTCGGAAAATAGCTCATAAAAACTCCTGGTGCTAAAACAAAAGTATTGTTTGCAAAGCTTCCTTCTATTGTATTTCCATTGTTATCTTGAACTGATTTATCACCAAAATGATATTCTGTATTTAACTCAGTAAACAATTGCCAATCTCCACTTGGTAAAGTATAATCATAAAAAAACCTATTTTGAAATGTATACCCATTTTGATCTAAAAAAACAGCATTATTAATTACATTTCCTGCTGCATCTTTCAATCCTTTATCAGTTTCTTGGCCTATTAATGGAATATGAAATGCACTTTGTATAGAAAAATTACCTATACCTTCTATAGGTTGCCATTTTATGGCTGGTGCAATAGAAGTTAATCCATGTCTAGAATTTACATCATTTCCTAAGTTAAAAACAGAAGTTGCACTTTTACCATTAATTACATTAGATCTGTATTCTAATAATAAACCAATATTTAACCTATTATTATCAGAAATACCTGTGAAAATTTCTAAAGTAGATGTAAAAAAAGTTTCTCTAGGTTTTGTTCGTTTTGCTCCATTTGCACCAAATAAATCTTCGGTTTCTGTATACAAGTTATTAAAAAACTTAATATCTAACTGTCCTTTATCTAACAACTTAGAAGGTGTATAAGTTTGTATGTTACTTTTAGAATCGTCCTTGTCTTCTGTATCTTCTTGTGCAAAAGATTGTAAACTTATTGCCAATAAAAATATAAAAGCGATTTTAGATAAATTGAATTTCATTTTGTTTGATTGTTTTAATTTGAATTACAACATAAGTCTAAACAATTTAAAAGTACTTACAAATTTTTTAAAATTTTATTATTTAAAATGATTCTAAACTGCTATTTGTTTTTAAGTTCTTAACTTTAGCTGCGACATAATTCGCAACAATCTATCTAACTATGGAACATATTGTAATTATTGGTAATGGAATTTCTGGGGTTACTGCAGCTAGATATATCAGAAAAAATTCTGACAAAAGAATAACCATTATTTCTGCAGAAAC
>JBGCFX010000035.1:0-9331 GCA_045110395.1 Polaribacter sp. | reverse complement strand
GTTTGTTTAGAAATAATGTATAAAGCCACATCTTTTGGTGTAACTCCCAAACCTAATTTACCATTTACGTTAATACGCATCGATTTTGGTTTTGGTTGCATAATACATTGTGTAGACAATACCATTTCTACTTCACTTGTTCCAATTCCGAATGCAATTGCACCAAATGCTCCATGTGTAGATGTATGAGAATCTCCACAAACAATAGTTGCACCAGGTAACGTAATTCCGTTTTCTGGGCCAACAACGTGTACGATTCCGTTATTTTCATCACCTAAACCCCAATGAGAAATACCATGTTTTGCTGCATTTTTCTCTAAAGCATCTAACTGATTTGCAGATAAAGGATCTGCAACTGGTAAATGCTGATTTATAGTTGGTGTGTTATGATCTGCAGTTGCAAAAGTTCTTGCAGGATACACAACACTGTTTCCTCTACTTTCTAATCCTAAAAAAGCAACAGGGCTTGTAACTTCGTGGATAAAATGACGATCTATAAAAAACACATCTGGTCCGTCTTTAACTTGACGAACAACGTGAGAATCCCATACTTTGTCAAATAATGTATTTGCCATTTTTCTTGTTGTTTATTGATATAATTAGTTATCAGCTATCAAAAGTAAACTTTATTTGAGGTTTTAAGAGCGATTGAACGTTTTACTTAATGATTTTCAATCTTTAAAATATGATTTATCTTATTAATAAACAGGTTTTTAACTTGTTTTTAAATACGATGTCTATTTATTTTGTAGGATATTGGATTTGTTAAAAATTAATGTTGGTTTTCATTTCTAACACAATAATTTGTTTCGTTAATTAAAGTTCATAAACAATTCAAGACGATTTATTTTTGGAAATAAAAGACAATACAATTGAAAACTATATCAAAGTGTTCAAACCAGTATTTAAGGAAACTGCACATTTGGAACATTACAATATTATGATGAACTAAAAAATCATATATTTGATTCTATCAAGTGATAGTATAAAAATGAGAACCTAAATTTACTTCTATTCAAGTATCTTACAACCTAAAATCAATTTTATGAAATTAAATTTATTGTCTTGTGATGCACAAAGACCAGATAAAAGAGCGATTGCAAATTGTATTGCAGAAATTTCGATTAGCACTAGCAATTCTTTAGCCAAAGAACTTACAGAAATTCTTTTAGAAGGTGATGCTGTAGATATTGAATTGAATGATAAAAGTAAAGGTTCTGGTTTACGAGCGTTAAGAAAATTAAATATTGATTATGAAATTATTGAGTAAATAAACTACTAAATAATTCTTTCTTCTCTCTTTTTTAAGACGTTATTCTTAGTTTTAAAAGTTCGTTAAAAACGGATGTTTTTCTCTTATAAAAAACGAAATAATGTATATTTACAACCTATCTAAAGATGGTACATATGCAAGAAAATAAAATACAAGGTTTTATAAAAGAAGTTTTAGAAAATATGCCAAAAGATTGGCTAAAACTAACTACACATCGTTTAGATATTTATGAAGAGAAATTAGCGAAAAGTCAGTTTTTAGAGCAATTTGAAAACTTATTTCACAATAATATCTCTGATGTTTCTGCATTCACAGCATTACCAACTGCTTATGATTATATTCGTTTAGGACATCCTCTTTCTTGTGTTTTAGAGTGGGTTGTTGCAAAATTACAGCAAGTAAAAGCAGAAAATGTAATTAGTTTCGATTCTAAAACAATGCCTGTTTTGGCTATTTTAAGAACTAATTTATTAGAAAATAAAAAAACCAGAGTTTTATATACAGGTAATTTACCAACTTCTTTTGATGTTGATACTTTAAGAAATGTGTATGGATATCAATTTGAAATCCAAAAAGTAGCTCAAGGTGCAAAAGTTGCTGAATTTAATGGAAGCACTATTTTTATTCAAGAAAAAGAAACGATTTCTAATTTTAATGTAGTTTCTAATGTTGATTTTTTTATCAATATAAATACTAATTTAGGAAGTTTATTATTGATAAATGGCGCTAAAAATAAATCTTATGTTTCTAATATTCAACACGTAAGAAGAAGAGAAACCATTGCAATGACTCCAGAAAATTGTTTGGTTGCTTTGCAAATTTTGGTTAAAAAATCTTCTTTTGAAGCCGATAAAACTAGTTTAAAAGTTGCCAATAAATTGCTTGTTTTAGATTCGATAATGGAAATTACTGACACTACAACAATGCCTTTAGTGGCTTCTAGTGGTTTGTCTATGCAATATGCAATTATGATGGGTTTAGTTGATGATGCAAACCAAAAACATCCAGATAAAGACATTAAATTTATTGTACCAACAAATTGTTATGGAGGTACAAATGACCAAGCTAGAAGAGTTGCTGCCTGCATTAAAAATGTAGAAATAGTAGATTTAGCTGTTGATGGAGATTTTGATATGGTACAAAGTATTGATGCAGTTTTAGAAAAAATTGCCAACCAAAATGCAGTGCCTTATATTATTGCAGAAATACCTACAAACCCAAGAGTTGAAGTCCCAAATTTAGAAGATTTAAAAGCAGTTTTAAGTAAAAAAAGATTAACTTCAACTGGAGAAATTGCTACTGAACCCGTTTTTATTTTAGACCAAACTTTTTGCCCTAATTACTTGTTTTTAGGAGAAGGCGAAATTTTATCTACAGTAAAAGCGATTTCTTATGCAAGTGGTTCAAAATTCCCAAGTGGTGGAAAATGTACTGCTGGTTATTGTGTTTCTAATAAAAAAGCAGCTTATTTAATGCAAAAAATAGAATCGCATTTAACTGTTTGTGATAATGAAGCTACTAATCTTCAATATAAATTATTGGCAGAACAATTGCCTTCTATGAACCAAAGAATTGCTGACGCTTATATAAATACGCGTGAATTTGTTAATTATATTCAGGAAGTTTTACCAGAAGCAAAAATTAATTTTGTTTCTGAGGAATTAGCAAAACAAGGATTTACACCTTCTGTTTTTTCTTTAGACTTGCCTACAAAAGGGAATTCTGCTGCAGAAAAAGAAGCATACAAAAGAGCTTTAAATTTAAAATTAATCAATTTAATGATTACAGAAATTCCTGATGAAAGCAAATTTTGTGTAAGTTATGGACAATTAAAAGGTTGTTATTGGACGATTCCTGCAACTTCTACACAAGGTACAACCAAAGAAGGAGATAAAGATTATATTGTAAGAACATCGCTTTCTGCTAATTTAGACTTAGAATTGCATAAAAAAGTTTTTTTAGATTTTGTAAAAAGTATTTAAAAGAGATTTCTACATAAAACAGAAATGACTTTCTTTTATTTGACTAAAGTTGGCAAACTAGTTTAGCCCAGATTGAAACGACATCCTTTTTTATTTTTCTTAAAAAAGATATAGTGAAAAGCTGGAAATAGCTTCAAAAAATAAATATTTAGGTTTCGACTGCGCTCAACCTGACATTCTGAATTTTAATTACGAATACGATTTGCTTCTGCTATTAAAGCTGTTTTTGCAGTTGAAGCTTCTGAAGACAAAGTGCTACCAATTAAATTGGTGTTTTCATAGGCGTCTGAAGATAAATTGTAGAATTCTTCTGTTCCATTATCATATTTTATGTATTTATAAGTTGCATTTCTTACAGTATATGCGTCTTCTTTTTCTGAATATATATAGTCTCTTTTGGTTGCATCTACATCTGTAAATAATGCGTTAAAACTTTTACTATTATGTATTTCTGTAGTTGAAACTCCTGCAATATTACCAATAGTTGTGTATAAATCTGTAGAATTAATTAAGGCAGTTTCTCTAACTCCCATTCTATTTACACCCAATCCTGAAACAACCATTGGCACATTAATTCCTCCTTGATATAAGCTACCTTTTACAGTTTTTCTCCCATAAGGAGATTGTGCAACTTGACCTGGTGTACCATTATCGCCAATAAAAATAATAATGGTATTTGCTTTTTCTTCTGCAGACATACTTGCTATTAATCTTCCCATTTCTGAGTCTAAAGCTTCTAAAGCAGATAAATAATAAGGTAAAGGATTTGCATCTATGGTTGCTGTATTTGTTGATAAATTACCTTGAGAATGTAAATTAGTGGGTGCTAAATGAAAAGGTGTGTGTGGTGCTGTATATGCCATCCATAAAAACCAAGGTTTTGTTTGTGCGTTTTTCCAATTAATGGCTAAATCTGTTAATTTTGTGGTAATGTATTCTGTATTTGTTGTACTTACTCCATTTTCTATTAAAGGCCAACTATAATAGTCTTGTACACCACCTTTTAAAATCCCTGCAAAATAATCTATACCCATTGTTATTGGATCACTTGCATTGTTAGATAAATGCCATTTTCCAAAAATTGCACTTGCATACGCATCTGCTGTATTGTCATTTAAGTATTTTTGTAAAGAAACTTCTGAAGTAGAAATATCCTCATCTACTTCAATAACACCAGATTTAATTCCATATTTTCCTGAAATTATAGATGCTCTTGTTGGTGAACAAACTGAATATGCCCAAACATTATCAAACGTAATTCCTGTACTCATTAAACTTTGCAAATTTGGCATATTTGCTTTTGAGCTTCCTTCTGAATAATTAGGGATTGCATCTTTGCTAACATCATCTGCAATGATTAATAATATATTTGGTTTAGAAGTATTTACAGGTATTTCTATTTCAACTTCTTCTTCTATATTTGTTGATGAACTACAATTAAATAATAAAAAACAGATAAAAAGAATTGTAAAAGAAGCGTATTTCATAAAGTTTAGTTTCTACTTTGACCCAATATTTTGAGATTAGTTTTAATTCGGTTGAAAAAATTGTAACAAATAGTATAAATTAGACGTCTAAAATAGAGAATCAATTTTACACAAACTATTATGAAAAAAATACTTTATCCTTTATTTCTATTTATCTTATTAGCAAGTTGTACTTCCCAAAAAAATTCTGAAGACTTTATAAAAGCTACTGAAGGCCGTTATTTAATGAATGCCAACGAAGTAATTGAAATCTATTTTAAAGAACAAACTTTACATGTAAAATGGAGAGGGAATGATGATATTGAATTGCTAAAAGTAAATGATAGTGCTTTTTATATGAAAGAGTTAAATGAAAAAATGCTTTTTGTAAGCAAACCAGAAATGCATATTCAATTAGCACCAAAAAGAGAACATGATAGCGTAAAATATCATTTTAAAAAAATGGAATTAGGTGAAAAAACACCTTATGAATATTTTGAAGAAAAAGATTATGACAAAGCTTTAAATGCTTATCAAAAAATACAGAAAAAAGATTCTTTAAACCCAATAATTAGACTAAAAACTATAAACAGACAAGGTTACAGGTATATTAGAGAAGATAATTTTGATGCTGCATTAGAAATTTTTAAAATAAATGCAGTTTTATATCCTAAAAGTTCAAATGTTTTTAATAGCTTAGGAGAGGCTTATTTTTTAAAGAAAGATACTGTTAGTGCTCTCGCTAATTTTAAAAAATCATTGTCTATTAACCCAGAAAACAGAAACTCTAAACGTTTTATAAAAAAATTGACCAAAAAATAAATGGACTTAGAAAAATTGAAATATCCTATAGGAAAAGAAAATGTTCCTAAAAACATCACTAAAAAAAACATTGAAGATTGGGTTTCAGTTTTAGAACGTTTTCCTCAAGAATTAGAGTTTTTGGTTAGAGAATTATCTGAAAATCAATTAGACACTTCTTACAGAGAAAATGGCTGGTCTATTAGACAAGTAATACATCATTGTTATGATAGTCATCATAATTCTTACACACGTTTTAAATGGGCTTTAACTGAAGACAAACCTCTAATTAAAGTGTATTTTGAAGAAAGATGGGCAGAATTGCACGATTCTAAAACAGCTCCTATCTTTTTATCTATAGATGCTTTAAAAGCATTACACTCTAAATGGGTATATTTATTAAGAGGACTCACAGAAAATGAATTAGAGAAATCTTTTATACATCCTTCAGGAAATGAAGAAGTGAGTTTAAAAGAAAATATAGGGATTTACGCTTGGCATTGTCAGCATCATTATGCACATATAGAACAATTAATGCTTAGAAAAGGTTGGAAATAAAATGAAATCAGAAATAACTTTCGAAGATTTTTTAAAGGTTGACATTAGAATTGGTACAATTATAGAAGTCAATAATTTCCCAAAAGCAAGAAAACCTGCTTACCAGCTAAAAATTGATTTTGGTGCATTAGGCATTAAAAAATCGAGTGCGCAAATCACAGAATTATATGCTAAAGAAGAATTATTGAATAAACAAGTTTCAGCAATTATCAATTTTAAACCAAGACAAATTGCCAATTTTATTAGTGAAGTTTTGGTTTTGGGCATTTATAATATTGATGGAAAAGTTGTTTTATTAAAGGCTTCTAAAGCTATTCAAAATGGAGAAATGGTTCGTTAATTTTCATATTTTTTTTTATGGCTTAGTAATTGATATTAATTAGCAAATCAACCTAAAACATTATGAAAAAAATTACTCTTCTTGCAATTTTATGTTTCAATCTTCACTTAATTGCACAGTCTAAAGATTTTATTTTACTAGATTCAATATCAAAAAAACCAATTGATTTGGTACAAATTTCTTACCCCAATTTAGAAATAGGAAGTGTTTCTAATAAGGATGGAAAAGTAAGAATTCCGTTAAAAAAAGAAAATATTTATATATCTCATATAAATTATTTAGAAAAAAAGATTTCTTACAATAATTTTAAAAGTAGAGATACCTTATATCTGTTACCTAAAACAAATCAATTAGATGAAATTGTGATATCTAATTTAGATTTAATGAAAAAGTTCATCAATATTTTAGAAAACACATATAAAAAAGAATATTCAAGAAAGAAAGTAGTTCATAAGACTACTTATAAAGAAACATTTAGCGTAAATGATTCTCTTGCTAGGTTATTTCAAGTACAATTAAATTGGTGGAGTAAAAATTCTTTATTTAAAAGAAACAAAGCCATAGATAAGCAAAATAAAATTTATTTAGAATCTGTAGATTATTCTAAAATAAAGAGGGTTAATAAAGATTTTATAAGTTCAAATGGTGCTTATGTAGAAAATGGAGTGTTTTTTCAATTCGCACATTTAAATTTCTTGTTAGAGATTTTAAAGGATTTAGCATATGATTTTGAGATTAATTCTTTAGAAAAAAATGGAAACTCTATAAGTGTATATTTTGATGCAGTTTTAAGACAGAAAGGAAAACTGATATACCATCATAAAAATAGCTTAATTGTTTTTGACAAAGATTATAAACACATAAAACACCTAAAATTTAATATGGTTTATAGTTCTGATTTTGAAGACAAAATATCTAAACTTCATAACATTCCATATCAAAGTAAAACAAAAAAACACGTTATAGAGCTCGCTTTTAAACCTTTAAAAAACAATAAATTATCTATAAGTTATTTTGTTTCAGAGCTATTTGCAACATTAAAAACAAAAGGATATACAGATGAAATTGTATCTAAACAAAGTCTGTTTATTGCAGAAAGTAATTTAGGAAAAAAACTAAAAAAAGGAAATATAAACTTCTATGAGCCTTTTTATAAAAACGTTAAAGACGATTTAAAAAATAATGATGTAAAAATTTTATTAACCCAAAAAGAGAAGCAATTTTTAGAATCTAAAAACTAGTTATTTGGATTATTTAAAATAACCAAAGCCCCAATAACTCCTGGAATCCAGCCACAAAGCGTTAGCAAGAAAATAATAAAGAAAGAGCCACATCCTTTGTCTATTACAGAAAGTGGAGGGAAAATAATGGCAAATAAAACTCTAAAGAAACTCATAATACAATTTAGTTGGTTGTATAAATAAGACGCTTAAGATGTTGTTTTGTTACAAGTTTTCTTCTTATGATATAAAGATACAAAGCAATAAAGTTGCAAAGTATCAGAGTAAAAACTCTTGGACTTTACAACTTTTATTATTTAAAAAGAGAGACCTTTCGACTGCGCTCAAGGTGACACTTTGAAACTTTCAAACTTTGAAACTAAAAAACCCTACATCTTATCTCCAAAGAAAATAGTATTCATTAATAACTTGTTTGTTCCATACCAAAAAGCTCTAAAATTGGTATTATCAGTAAAAACAACTACATTACCTCTGCCCATTCTTTGCACTTTAAAAGGCACAGTATTTTTAATCACTTTTGCATTTTCTTTAGAAATATAACCACTTAACAAAGGATTACTTGTGTACTGAATAGGATTGTTATAACTACGTTTATCAGCTTTCATAAATAAAGTAGAATTTCTAAACAAAGCAATTTTATCATTCTTATAACCAAAATTAATTGGATGAGAACGATCTACTTTTGCCTCGAAAATTGCACCTCCTATAAATTGAGCTCCAGATTTTAAAGAACGATTTTCAAAAGAAACACCATCTATAGTGTCTATTTTAGTTCTATCAAATTCTATGTTTATAAATTTATTACTAGACAACCATCTTGCAGTATTTTTATAACCAACTAAAACACCACCATTTCTTGTCCAAGTTTTCAACTTTTCTATGGCAGCTTTATCTAATCTACTGCTAGGAATTACAATATGAGTATACTTTGCAATGTCAATTCTGTTAAAATTACGAGTATCTAAACGTGTTAAATGCATATCAAAACGTTGATCAAACAAATGCCAAATTTCTCCAGAATCGTTTCCTGCAATTCCATCTCCTACTAACATTGCTACTTTTGGTTTTGTAATCGCTCTAAAATTATTAGAACCTAAATCAATTCCATCATTTAAACCCGTATTTACAGCAGTAATATGTACGTGACTTTCTTTGGCAGTTTTTTCTAAAAATTGATATAAATCTGCTGCATTTAATTTCTGATTCTGAACAGGAATAAAAATAGTACCATACTCATAAGAATTCCCACCATTTTTAAAGTTTTTCATAGAAACCTTTGCACGCAAACCTTTCTGTAAAATTGCGTTCAGAGCTTTTGGGGTGTAATACTCATTCCAAGGCATTAAGTACCCATAATCGCTTCTAAATGAAACCTTACCAGTATTCATTTTTAAATCTGTAATTTCATTTCCTGCTTTAGAAAGTGATACGTTTTCTGCGTAATCTACACCAAATGCGTGATTAAAAGTCCAAGCTGAAACGTCATAAAACAAACTATCTTTAAATTGTTTTCTAACATCAAACATTGCTTTTACCAAACGTTGGTTTTTCTGATTCATTGGCACTATATAACTATGGTCTTTTTTGAATGTTTTTCCGTTTTCGGTAAAATCAGATTTTACTTCGTGGATTTTAATTTTATGACGTTTTAAAACTTCTGCCAAATGATA